>CAYUQW010000056.1:2053-8690 GCA_964446985.1 uncultured Flavobacteriaceae bacterium | reverse complement strand
AGGATTTGGTATATCAAATCCATTTTTTTCAAATGATAGTACTTCTTGATGCCCAAACGCTTGGCAATGTCTTGCAATTCGGCAAGTTTCAGCTTTTTCAGATTTTCAATTTCAAACATAAGTCAATCGGATTTTATAACACGAAATACACCAAACATCCTTCAACAAATAATATGAATATGACGATTTCAAATCGATATCCCGGATTTATAATGTATAATTAATTAAGATAAAACAACAATTCTCAATATGAATACCACTGCAATAATAAGAATTATTTTTTTAATACCAAGCGTTTTTATCCTATTTCGGTTAATCCGGTAATTAACAAACCTCTCAACCAGCCCGAACCTTCTGTTTTTTTAGTTGGATTTAAAGATTTGTTTCAAATATAAATTATTGAAAATCAGTTTATTACAGTTGCCCGTTTATCATAAAAGTTTTTTTATCCATTCCACGCGCAAACGGGCGATTTTTTCATTGACGGGTTCCACATGCATACATAACAATCCGAATGCCAATGGCGACAGCTTATAATCGGCAATCAACGTTTGCCGGACATCCTTGTAAACGGGCATAATGTGATGTTCGGCGGGAATACCGGCTTTTTGCAAGACTTCTATTGTTTTTTCGAGCGCATCGGCAAATTGTTTTTCGGTTTCCAATTCGAGCAGCTGAAAAATTTCCGAGGCGTAACGGTTCATACGGTATTCCGTGAGCCGGCGTATAAAATCGCCGATAAAGGGATACCAATCGTCGTATAAGGCCGGATATGAACGGAAGTTTTTCATAGGTGTCGCAATTTTTTGAGTTGTTCGTATAATTGTTTTTCTTGCGGTGTCGGATTTTCGGGTACTATAATTTTTACGGTAGCATACAAATCTCCGTATTCGTTTTCTTTACCGTACACGGGCATTCCTTTGCCGCGGATGCGCAATTTTTTTCCGCACGAACTGCCGGGGGGAACGGTTATTTGAATGATGCCCGACGGTGTTTTCAGAGGCACTTTGCCGCCCAAAACGGCCGTAACGTCGTCCACGTTCACGGTGGTGTAGAGATCGTCGCCTTTACGGACGAATTCGGGACTGCCGGCCACGTGGATGGTGATATACAAATCGCCGTCGGGACCGCCGTTGATGCCTTTACCGCCTTTGCCTTTGAGGCGAATGACCTGGCCTTCGTAGGCGCCGGGTTTGATTTTGATACGCAATTTTTTGTCGCCCAAATCGATGATACGCGCCGTTCCGTGATAGGCTTCGTCAAAATCGATGGTCATTTCGGCGTGCAAATCGCGTCCTTTGCGCGGGACATTAGCCCGTTGCCTACGGGAAAATCCGCCGCCGAAAAAGTCGAAAATATCGCCGATATCTTCCCACGAACCTTCATAGGTCCCGCCGGAAAATCCGCCGAAATCCGCTCCGAAACCGCCGCCGAAACCGCCGGAAAACCCGCTCCTCCGGGCTTGTTCCTGCGCTTTTTTGTATTCGTCGTAATTGCGCCAATACATCCCTACTTCATCGTATTTTTTACGGTTATCGGGATTGCCCAGGACTTCGTAGGCTTCGTTTATTTCCTTGAATTTTTCTTCGGCTTCTTTATTTCCTTTATTGCGGTCGGGATGGTATTTTCTGGCCAATTTCCGGTAGGCCTTCTTGATTTCGTCCTGCGAAGCCGTTTTGGAAACACCCAGTATTTTGTAGTAATCCTTGAATTTTTCTTCCATACACCCTTCGGTTTATTTATCGTCTCCGGATGGAGCAAAAGCTTTTTCCACTTCGGATTTCAGGTCTTGCAAAACTTGGTTGACCTTATTTTTGTCCATATGCAGCGTACGGCTTATTTCGTCGGCCGTAAATTGTTCGATATAATGCAAATGATAGACGGCTTGTTTGTCCTTCCCGCCGGATTGTATGACGGATTTCAGCTTGCTTTCCACCTCCTCGTCATCCATCGCATAAGCCCTGTCCAGCACCGTTTCGTTGTCGGTAATGTCTTCGAGCATGATGGTTTCCACGTCGAAATCGGGTTCGGGAATACCCGTTTCCTCATCATTGACTTCTTCCGCCGGAACGGAAGTTTCGACCTTATATTCCGATGTCAAAATTTCTTCGGCAATACCGAATAAGAAACTTTCCATTTCTTCGGGACGGTTTTTATCCGGATCGAATTCGCGGTAGAAACGTCTCTCGACCTTTTCAATCAATCCGGGCAAAACAGCCTTGACTTCTTTTTTGGTCAAACCGATGGATTTCAAACGGGTTTTGAGGTATTTTTGAACGCTTTTCAACGCATTTTTCAATTTTTTGGTGTGTTTTCCGCTTTTTCCTTCTTTTTGCGAAGCAATTTCTTCGGTAATTTCGGCAAAATCATCCGCCCATTTTTGTTGACGGTAGCGTTTTCGCTTGTAGAGGTAATCCTTTCGTTCGAGATGGATTTGTTTTTTGACGGCTTTTTTGAAATCCGAAAAAGCTTGCTGCAATGCCGCCAACGGATCCTTTTTGTCGGTTTTGACAATGCGGATATGTTTGCTCTGCATATTGATTTCGACGGATACGCGATATTCGTTATCCTTATTGAAAGTAACCGTCAGCAAGAGGTCTTTGGAATATTTCTTGAACAATTTGGCAAAATAATTTTCCTTTTCCCGGATAATGTTTTTTAAGGAAGGATGAAACACTTCCTCGATGTCGTTCAGGTTTTTAATTTCGGTTCTCAGCATAAACAATGTTTTTTTCAAATGTAATGAAATTAAACCGGAAAGCGAAATTCGCCCTCCGGTTTAATTTACTTGTCAAATTAGGATTGTTGGCCGGTGTTTTTGTCCGCAAAGAACAGACGAACCTTGAATTTGTTGATTTTGCTTTTCAGGCTGTCAAACAAGTTCTTTGTTTCTTCTTTGTTTTCCACGGCTTTTTTGAGCGCTTCGATGGCATCGGCCAGTTCTTTGTATTCCTTGTCGCGCTTGCCGTATCCCAAAGCTTCGGCCAATTTGAGTTGGTAATCGGCATTATCCAACAGGGAAATAACTTCCTTCGTATCGGCCTTGTCTTTGTTTTCCATCATTAATGCGGCCGCTTTGATATATTCTTCGGCACGCAATACGGGCAAAGGAATGTGTTGTTCGCCGATGATCAAAGTATTAAGCGCTTTTACCAAAACGACTTTGGCTTCGTCTTTTTTACCTTGGCTGAGCAAGGATACGGCCAATTTCATGGCATCGGGATAGGTTGCCAAAGGCAGGTAGCTTGTTTTCACCTGAATTTCACTGGCCAAGGTGCCTAAAATATTACGCGCCGATTGGTAATAGCCTTTGTCCATGGCTTCCCGGGCATCGGCCGTGAGTTTTTCAACCGTCGGAATGTCGGCCACCAAATCGAGTGTTTGGTAGGAAACATCCACGGGAATCAAGGATAACGACGGATCTTTGGCAACCAAAATTTCCAGTTCACCGACAATTTTGGCCATTTGTTTTTCGGCCTTGTCGATTTTGTTTTCGTCAATGAGTTTGACAACCGAAGCCGTTTCTTTCAGGATTTCAACGGCCTTATCGATATTTTCACGCACTTCCTTCTGTTCCTTTTTGACTTCGGCTTCGACGTTTTCATTGACGTTTTTGTTCAATTCCTCGTCCTTCATTTTAGGATGTTCGGGTTTTTTTACGGGTTGTTTTTTAACTTCTTCTTTTTTCATGGTTGTATGATTTTTATTTTTTCCGGCTTGATCGGATTGCGGGTTTTGGCAATTGGCCAATACCAACAACATCAGCAATCCCAAAGCAATTTTTTTCATCGCTGCTTATTTTTTGGTTTTATAGAACAATCTTTCTTTGAATTTTCTGATTTCTTCTTTCAAATCGTTCAAAGCTTTTTTGCTTCGCGATTCGCGACCTTTGGAAACATAGGTTTTCAAGGTTTCGATGGCTTGATGCAAATCTTTGTATTCTTTATCTTTTTTACCGTAACCCATTGCTTCGGCCAAATCCAGTTGATATTCGGCCGCATTGAGCAATGCCGTCAACAAGGCTTGCTTTTCTTTGAATTTTTTGTCGTTTTGAACCACCGTTACGGCTTCTTTGACATATTCTTCGGCACGCAATACGGGCAAGGGCAAAATTTCTTCTCCTATCACCAGTGTTTGCAAGGCGTTCACCAAAACGGCCGCGGCTTCTTTCGTTTTGTCTTCACTCATCAGTTTGGCGGCCAATTTCATCGCTTGCGGGTAGGTGCCCATGGGTAAATAGGCCGTTTGAATGACCATTTCGCTGGACAAAGTGTTCAAGGTGTTTTTAGCCGCTTGATAATATCCCCGGTCAATGTCTTTTTTGACTTGATCCATAATGGTTTTCACCGTGTTAACGTCCACAACGGCATCTTTGATTTGCACCGATGCATCCACGGGAATAAAAGCCAATTCGGGTTTCTGAACCAACAACACCTCCAACTTTCCGATGATTTCGGCCAATTTCTTTTGGGCATCGTCTTTCTTATTCTGGGCCAAATCCGAGATAACATCCTGTGTCTCCTTCAGAATAGCAACGGCTTCTTTGGTTTCCTTTATTTCCGCCGATTTGATTTTTTCATTTACGCTTTTGGCAATGCGAGATTGCATTTCTTCTTTACTGATTCCGGTTTTTTCCGGTTTGACTTGAGCGATCATCATTCCGCTAACGAGCAGGAATAATCCCAAGAACCATTTTTTTGCTTTCATAATTTTACATTTTTTAGTTTAACATAATAATTCATATTCGAGCCTATCAATTTCTTTACCAATACGGAAAACCGGGGATTTTATGTAAATAATGTCAGTTATGAATACGGCATAATGACGATATGTCGGACGTATGACAAAAAAACCGCCGGACAAAACCGGCGGCTTTTGATTACACATATAATAATATAAGGTATAAGTATCAGGATTCGCGCATTTTGGTTTGGGCTTCCAAAACGGCAAAAGCGGTTATGTTGATCATTTCATCGACACGGGCGCCCAGTTGCACCACATGCACGGGCTTGCGCATACCCATAATAATCGGACCGACCAATTGGGCATTATGGATTTCCCGCACCAATTTATAGGAAATATTGGCCGATGAAAGATCGGGGAAAATGAGCGTATTGACTTTACGTCCGTTCAAATCGTTGAAAGGGAATTCTTTACGCAGTTTCTCACGGTTGAGGGCGAAATCCGCCTGCATCTCGCCGTCCACGATCAATGAAGGATATTTTTCGCGAATGATGGTCAACGCCTCCTGCATTTTGCGGGCTTGCGGATGTTGGGACGAACCGAAATTGGAAAAGGACAAAAGGGCGATTACCGGTTCGATATTGAACAAGCGCACCGTATCGGCGGTCATTTTGGTCAGGTCGGCTATTTCTTCCGGTGTCGGGTTTTCGATAATGGCGGCATCGGAGAAAAACAACGGCCCTTTTTGGGTTATCAGCAGCACCGTGGCCGAAAGTTTTTTTATACCCTTCTCCGGTCCGATAATTTTTATCATCGGACGTATCGAAGCGGCAAAACTGCGCGAATATCCGGTAATCAAGGTATCCGCCTCGCCTTTTTCGACCATCATCGCACCGAAATAGTTTTTGACCTTCATCAAACGCTCGGCTTCCAGCAATGACATTCCTTTACGCTGGTTGGCTTTCCAAAATTCCCGGGCATATTCCTTGACCTTTTCTTCCATTTCTTTTGACGTAGGGTCAATCACCGGAAGGATTTCGTTGTATTCCAATTCCTTTCGAACGGCATCGATTTTTTCTTTATTACCAAGCAAAACCGGTTTGGCGATGCCTTCTTCGTAGGTAATGTAGGCCGTTTTCAGCACATCGGGATATTCCGCTTCGGGGAAAACGACGGTTTTGGGATCGGACTTGGCGCGGCTGATCATATTCCTTATTTGTTTGGTCTCCGCACCGAGACGTTCCATCAATTCTTCCTTGTATTTTTCGAAATCCTTTACCGGATTACGGGCTACGCCCGAATCCATAGCCGCTTTGGCAACCGCCGGCGGAATGCGGTAGATCAACCGCGGGTCAAAAGGTTTGGGAATGATATATTCGCGTCCGAAACTCAAATGTTTGGTGTTATATGCCACGTTCACTTGCTCGGGAACGGGTTCCTTGGCCAATTCGGCAAGCGCATACACGGCGGCCAACTTCATTTCGTCGTTGATTTTCTTGGCACGCACATCCAAGGCGCCGCGGAAAATGTAAGGGAAACCGAGAACATTGTTCACCTGATTGGGATAATCGGAACGGCCGGTGGCCATGATGATATCCTTGCGTGTTTTGACGGCCAGTTTGTAATCGATTTCCGGCACGGGATTGGCCATGGCAAAAACGATGGGATTTTCGGCCATTTTTTTCAGATGTTCCGGTTTGAGAATATCGCCTTTGGACAAACCGATAAACACATCGGCGCCTTCGATGGCATCATCCAAATCGTGCAGATCGCGATCCGTGGCAAATTCCGCTTTGGACGGCGGAAGGTTTTCACGATCCTTGCGAATGACGCCTTTGCTGTCGAGCATAACGATATTTTCAGGCCTTACGCCTAATTTTTTATACAGACGCGTACAAGAGATTGCCGCGGCTCCGGCGCCTACGACAACCATCCGGATTTCATCGATTTTTTT
>CAYUQW010000056.1:0-1953 GCA_964446985.1 uncultured Flavobacteriaceae bacterium | reverse complement strand
AACACATCGATATCGGCAAAAATCTTGAACAGCAATCCTTTACCTTCCATCACGGGTTTCGACGCTTTCGCACCGATGTTGCCCAATCCGAGCACGGCCGTACCGTTGGAGATAACGGCCACCAAATTGCCTTTGGAAGTATAGCGATAGATATCATCGGGATTTTTTTCGATATCGAGACATGGATAAGCCACTCCCGGCGAATAGGCAAGGGACAAATCCCTCTGGGTGGCGTGGGGTTTGGTGGGAATCACTTCGATTTTCCCTGGCCGCGGTTTGGCGTGATAGGCCAAAGCTTCGCGACGCAATCTTTTGTCTTTCATACGAACGAAATTTGAATTTCTCATCGCAAATGTCCGACTTTTTTATGATAAATCGATGTCAAAAGGCAGAAAAAAATTTTTTCTATCTTTAATGAAATTTTAAGTCTATGCTGTTCAAAGTATTCAGTGCGGCATTATACGGCATCGAAGCTTATCCGGTGGTCATCGAAGTAAATGTGGACAAAGGCATCGGTTATCATTTGGTCGGATTGCCCGACAAGGCCGTTTCCGAAAGCAGCTACCGGATTTCGGCGGCATTGGAGAATACGGGTTACAAAATGCCCGGCAAAAAAATCATTATCAACATGGCTCCGGCGGACTTACGCAAAGAAGGCTCCGCTTACGATTTACCGATAGCACTCGGTATTTTGGCCGCATCGGGACAGATGGACGGGGACCGCCTGAAAGATTTTTGGATCACGGGCGAATTGTCCTTGGACGGAAGCCTGCAACCGGTCAAAGGCGCCCTGCCGATAACTTTGAAGGCCAAAGAGGAAGGTTATCGCGGCATAATACTGCCCGAAGCCAACGCAGACGAAGCGGCCATCGTCGAAGGTATCGAAGTTTACGGATTGAAAACCATCAAAGAAGTCATCGATTTTTTGGAAGGAAAAACAACATTCGAACCGCACGGGATCGATATGGAAAAATTGTTTTATGAAGAGTTGAACCGCTTTGAATATGATTTTTCGGAGGTCAAAGGACAGGAAAATGTCAAAAGAGCCTTGGAGATAGCGGCGGCGGGCGGGCATAACGTATTGATGATCGGTCCGCCGGGAAGCGGCAAAACGATGTTGGCCAAACGCTTGCCCGGCATTTTACCGCCGTTGACGCTGGAAGAAGCCTTGGAAACGACAAAAATCCATTCCGTCGCGGGAGTTTTAAAAAACAAAGGTATCGTTACGCAACGGCCTTTTCGCAGTCCGCATCATACCGTATCGGACGTGGCATTGGTCGGCGGCGGCAGTTATCCGCAACCCGGAGAAATCTCGCTGGCACATAACGGCGTGCTGTTCCTGGACGAATTGCCCGAATTCAAACGCAGCGTTTTGGAAGTGATGCGCCAGCCTTTGGAAGATCGCGAAGTGACCATTTCCCGCGCCCGTTTTACGGTCAGTTATCCGGCAAGTTTTATGCTCATTGCCAGTATGAATCCCAGCCCGTCGGGCTATTTCAACGACCCGTCCTCGCCTTTGCGTTCCTCTCCGGCCGAGATGCAACGCTATATGAGCAAAATCTCGGGGCCTTTACTGGACCGTATCGATATGCACATCGAAGTGGAAGCGGTACCTTTCGACAAATTGTCGGAGAAACGAAAGGGCGAAAGCAGTGCCGAAATCCGTAAACGGGTCATCCGCGCACGACAAATTCAAACCGAACGGTTCAAAGCATATCCTTCCATTCATTACAATGCGCAAATGTCATCCAAACTCATCCGGAAATTCTGCGATATTGACGAAACGTCGCTGCAAATGCTCAAAAACGCCATGGAAAAACTGAATTTATCGGCCAGAGCGTACGATCGTATTCTCAAAGTCTCACGCACCATCGCCGACCTGGAAGGAGAAGAAAATATCCGCCCGCACCATATTGCCGAAGCCATCACCTATCGCTCGCTGGATAGAGAAAA
>CAYUQW010000055.1:5225-8786 GCA_964446985.1 uncultured Flavobacteriaceae bacterium | reverse complement strand
TATCTGAACGTGCAATACCAACAGGGATTGACCAATCTCACCCCGGATTTGGCCAACGAACCGAATTTCAATCCCTCTGATCTGCTGGCCCGGAACAATGTTATAAGCGTCGGTATTACCTATTACATCCCGTTGACACGACACGGACAGGGTTTGTAAATCGGTTTTGACTAAGCGGAATTTAGCACGAAAAAGGCGCCTTCGGAATGAAGACGCCTTTTTTGATTACTATAAATTTTTCAGTAGCAAACGAAAACTACTTCCGGAACATCGAAGATACTTTTTCGGCTTTTTTACTCTCGGAGTAATCATAAAAACCTTCACCCGATTTCACACCCAATTTGCCTGCTTGCACCATATTCACCAGCAACGGATTGGGTGCATATTTCGGATCTTTAAAGCCTTCGTACATCACGTCAAGAATTGCCAGACAAACGTCCAATCCGATAAAATCGGCCAATTGCAACGGTCCCATAGGGAAATTGGCACCGAGTTTCAGCACGGTATCGATTTCTTTCACGCCGGCAACGCCCGTCTGCAAGGCTTGTATGGCTTCATTGATCATCGGCATCAGAATACGGTTAGCCACAAAGCCGGGATAATCGTTTACTTCAACGGGAACTTTGCCCAATTTCTCGGAGAGGGCAAAGACCAGTTTCGCCGTCTCGTCCGAGGTGGAATATCCGCGGATCACTTCGACAAGTTTCATAATAGGAACGGGATTCATAAAGTGCATCCCGATCACCTTGTCGGGGCTGCCGGTTTGTGCGGCAATTTTGGTAATGGAAATGGAAGACGTGTTGGTCGCCAATACAACATCCTTACCGGTCCTTTTATCCATATCCCGGAACAATCCGAATTTGATTTCGGGATTTTCCGTGGCCGCTTCCACAACGAAATCCACGCCTTGAATGCCGTCATACAGATTATCGAAAGTGGTGATGTTATGCAAGGTTTTTTCCTTGGTGGCCTCGTCGATTTTTTCCTTTTGCAACAGGCGTGTAAGGTTCTTCTTAATGGTTTCGATCGCTCTCTCCAATGCGGATTTGGATACGTCGATCAAATGCACTTCGAAACCGCTTTGGGCAAAAACGTGGGCAATACCGTTACCCATCGTTCCCGCACCGACCACGGCTACTTTTTTTATTTGTTCCAATGTTTTCATAAGGCTACGATTTTATTCAACCGATTGTAATTTTCGCAAGTAATTCAGGGCGCTTCCGGCTTTGAACCATTCGATTTGTTCTTCATTATAGGTATGATTGACCTTAATCACATCGATGCTTTTATCGGGATGAACGATTTCGACGGTCAAAGGTTTGCCGGGCGCAAATTCATTCAAATCGACAAAATTAAATCGATCGTCTTCCCGGATTTTATCGTAATCCTTTTCGTCGGCGAAAGTCAAGGCCAGCATACCTTGTTTTTTGAGGTTGGTTTCGTGAATACGGGCAAAAGATTTGACGATAACGGCGATGACCCCAAGATGCCGCGGTTCCATTGCCGCGTGTTCGCGCGAAGAACCTTCACCGTAGTTTTGATCTCCGACGATAACACTCTGTAATTTGGCTTCCTTAAGATCCCGGGCAACTTTGGAAACCGGTTCGTATTCACCGGTCAAAGGGTTCTTGGTTTTTCCCATTTCGCCGGTAAAAGCATTGATACCGCCAGAGAGCAGGTTATTGGAAATATTGTCGAGATGCCCGCGATATTTCAACCAAGGTCCCGCGGGTGAAATATGGTCGGTCGTACATTTGCCCTTCACCTTGATAAGCAAAGGCGCATCGTAGATATTATCGCCGTTCCAAGCGGGGAAAGGCGTGAGCAGTTGCAGGCGTTCACTGTCGGGTTTGACGATAATTTCCACATTGGATCCGTCTTCTTCGGGCGGGATGAATCCGGGATCGTCCACATCGAAACCTTTGGGCGGCAATTCCCAACCCGTGGGATCTTCCAGCTTGATTTCTTCGCCTTTTTCATTGGTCAAGGTGTCGGTTCTAGGGTCAAAATCCAAGCGGCCGGAGATAGCCAACGCCATCACCATTTCGGGCGAAGCGACAAAAGCGTGCGTATTGGGATTACCGTCGTTTCGTTTGACAAAATTGCGGTTGAAACTATGCACGATGGTATTTTTGTGTTGATCGGCCACATCGTCCCGGCGCCATTGCCCGATACAAGGACCGCAGGCATTGGTGAAAATTTTGGCCCCCAGTTTTTCGAAAATTTCCAGCAATCCGTCACGTTCGGCCGTATAGCGCACTTGTTCCGAGCCGGGATTGATACCCAGTTCCGCTTTGAGTTTCAAACCTTTATCCAAAGCCTGTTTGGCCACGGAAGCGGCCCGGGAGAGATCTTCGTAGGAAGAGTTCGTACAAGAACCGATCAGTCCCCATTCCACTTTCAACGGCCAATCGTTTTTGGGCGCTTCTTCTTTCATTTTCGATACGGGCGTATCGCGGTCGGGCGTAAACGGACCGTTCAGATGCGGTTCCAGTTCGTCGAGATTGATTTCGATCAGTTGATCATAATATTTTTCGGGATTTTCATACACTTCCGGATCGCTTCGCAGGTAATCTTTGATTTGATTGGCCAAGTCGGCCACTTCGGCACGACCCGTCGCCCGCAGATAGCGTTCCATCGCTTCGTCGTAGGCAAAATTGGAAGTCGTGGCTCCCACTTCGGCGCCCATATTACAAATGGTACCTTTTCCCGTAGCGGAAATACTTTCGGCACCCGGACCGAAATATTCGATGATGGCACCCGTTCCTCCTTTAACGGTCAGGATACCGGCCACTTTCAGGATGATGTCTTTCGGCGCGGTCCAACCGCTGAGTTTACCGGTGAGTTTAACGCCGATCAATTTGGGCCATTTGAGTTCCCAAGGCATCCCCGCCATTGCGTCCACGGCATCGGCACCGCCCACACCGATGGCGATCATGCCAAGACCTCCGGCATTGGGCGTATGCGAATCCGTTCCGATCATCATTCCTCCCGGAAAAGCATAGTTTTCCAGCACGACCTGATGGATAATACCGGCCCCGGGTTTCCAGAAACCGATACCGTATTTTCGCGAAGCCGATTCGAGGAAATTATACACTTCATTATTACGGTTGATGGCCTCTTGCAAATCTTTGCTCGCCCCCATATAGGCTTGAATCAAGTGGTCCAGATGCACCGTTGTAGGTACAGCCACTTTATCCTTTCCGGCCAGCATAAATTGTAGCAGCGCCATTTGTGCCGTAGCATCCTGCATCGCCACGCGATCCACTTTGAATTTGACATAATCTTTGGCTCGCTCATAAGCCTTGGTTGCCTTTCCCTCCCACAAGTGGCTATATAGAATCTTTTCCGATAAAGTCATCGGACGTTTCAAAACCTTGCGTGCCGCATCAACCTTTTCGGGCATCGTTTCGTACACGCGCTTGATCATATCCAGATTTTGTACCATAATTTGACGATTTTTCTAAGTTCGTTCAAATTTAAAAAAATTAAATTATTTATACTAATTTTTTATCATAACCTTTTTCTATAAAACTCATTTGATTTTATTATTGAATTATT
>CAYUQW010000055.1:3019-5125 GCA_964446985.1 uncultured Flavobacteriaceae bacterium | reverse complement strand
ATCGAAACCGGAAACAGCGATATCGATACGGAGATTTTTACTTTTCCGTAT
Source organism: uncultured Flavobacteriaceae bacterium (assembly GCA_964446985.1). Classification (GTDB taxonomy): domain Bacteria; phylum Bacteroidota; class Bacteroidia; order Flavobacteriales; family Flavobacteriaceae; genus JAADED01. Next base: position 5,074 of record CAYUQW010000055.1, on the reverse strand, counting down.
AAACTCAAACATACTTCTTTCCGGCCTTACAATTTCGAACAAATAGATACGGCGCGCTATAACAAATATTATAGAAGCCTAAAAATCGACACAAAGCGTAAACTCCCGGATTTTTTATTGAACAAACCCCTTTTCAGGCGCAAAGGAAAGGGTTGGTATTTCCGCGTCGATCCGGTTTTATGGGTCGAAGGCGGCGGCACGGGAAAACGGCAAACATTTATCAATACGCGCGGCGTACGGGTGGAAGGCAGCATCGGGAAACAGACGGCTTTCGGCACTGAAATCGTAGAAAATCAGGCCCGCTTTCCGGCCTTTTTGGACACCTTGTTCAGGACAAAAGAAACGGGGAACGGATTTCCGGCGATTATTCCCTATACGGGTATTGCCAAAAATTACCGTAACCGCATTTACGATTTTCCTTTGGTTACGGGACAATTCACCTACCGGCCGTCACGCTACTTTCTGTTTTCCGTCGGGCACGGCAGACCGTTTATCGGCGAAGGTTACCGATCGTTGCTCCTGGGGAATCAGGTTCCGCCCTACCCCTATTTTCGTATCGAATCGAATTTCTGGCACCTGCGCTATATCGTGATGTGGTCGGCCATACAAGACGTACGCGCGGCGGTGGTACATAACGGGACTTATTATCAAAAATTTATGGCTTTGCATTACCTCGATTGGGCCGTGACGACCAAATGGAATTTGGGACTGTTCGAATCGGTGATATGGGATCCGGCCTTGGGCAACGGTTTCGACGTGAATTTTATCAACCCGGTGATTTTCTTCAAGACCGTCGAATTGCAACGGGGCACCAAAACCGCCAATACGATGATCGGCTTCCACAGTTCCGTCATCACGGACGATCATATGACCGTGTACGGACAATTTTTACTGGACGAAATGACCGTTTCCAAATTTTTCGGAGACAAAGGCTACTGGGGGAACAAATACGGCATCCAAATCGGAATAAAATTCGCCCGGTTTTTCGGAGATCACTACCTTTTCCTTCGAAGCGAATATAACATCGTACGCCCCTATACATACTCGCATCACATCACCACCATCAACGACGGCCACGACAATTGGCCGATGGCCCATCCCTGGGGCGCCAACCTGAAAGAATATATCTTTCAAGCCAAATGGCGATACAAACGATGGTTTGCTTCGTTTACGGGCGATGCCGGTGAACAGGGACTGGATTTTCCCGGTAATCCGAAGACTTTCGGAGCCGATATCTATCGAGACTATCAAGACCGCATTGCCGACGAAAATATCAAAACCTTACAAGGCAATTTGTATATCAGAGAATACCTGTCCGTTGAAGGCGGTTGGACAATCAATCCGGTATATCATCTGAGCGTTTTCGGTTTTTTCCGGCATTGGCGGCATCAAATACAACAAGCCTACGGCCCTTATCAAAACGGCATTACAAACTGGTTCGGCATCGGATTACGCACCGATATATTTACACCCGATTTCAATCTTTAATAAGGAATTGTTTTAATTTTACATATTTATAACAAAAATTTATTAATTCAGAGCCGGCAGCTATAAGTTTAATCAAGATTTATATATGAATAAGCCCCGGGAAAATTGATTTTTATCATTTTTTAATAAAGCATTGAGTATCAAATTAAATTTTTTATTAGATTTGTGCGATACAAAAAGCGAGTGATATGAGCGAAAAAGAATTCAACGGACAAAACGAAATCTATTCGAAAGTATTTCGTGCGGGAAGACGTACCTATTTTTTTGACGTACGGGAAACAAAAGCAGGTGATTACTATCTGACCATTACCGAGAGCAAACGCCAGACCAACGAGGACGGCTCTTATTACTACAAGAAACACAAAATCTACTTGTACAAAGAGGATTTCGAACAATTCAAAGATTTATTGCAGGACGTGATGGACTTTATAATCCGTGAGAAAGGGCCCGAGGTCATTTCCGAACGTCACCAACCGGACTATAAACCCGGAAAATCAGAGGATGAACCGGAGGAAACTACGGAAGACACACAGGAAGCCCGGGAAGAGACTTCCGGCGAAGAAAACG
>CAYUQW010000055.1:0-2919 GCA_964446985.1 uncultured Flavobacteriaceae bacterium | reverse complement strand
GGAAAAATCTTATCTTTGTGCAACACGAAAACAAGAATTTATGGCAGGACACAGTAAATGGGCCAACATAAAACACAGGAAAGGAGCGCAAGACGCCAAAAGAGCCAAACTCTTTACCAAAGCCTTACGTGAAATCAATATAGCCGTTAAACAAGGCGGCCCCGACCCGGATTCCAATCCTGCATTGCGGCGTGCCATCGCCAACGCGCGTGGTGTGAACATGCCCAAGGACAACATTATGCGCGCTATCAAAAAGGCATCGGGAAAAGACGCAGAAAATTACCAGGAAGTCACTTTCGAAGGATACGGCCCCTACGGCATTGCTTTTATCGTGGAAACAGCCACCGACAACACCAACAGAACGGTCGGCATCGTACGGTCCATTTTCAATAAAAACGGCGGTGAATTGGGCAAAACCGGCTCGTTGGAATATATTTTCGACCGCAAAGGCGTTTTTGTTATCGACAAGGAAACGGTCAAGGATTTCGACCCCGAGGAACTGGAAATGGAACTGATCGACGGCGGCGCGGAAGACATCGAACAGGACGACGAAATGATTACCGTCTATACCGAATTTCAGGATTTCGGCAATATGTCCGCCAAGCTGGAAGAACTGGGTATCGAAGTGCGCAGCGCCAAAGTGGAACGCATCCCGAAAACCACAAAGGAATTACCGCTCGAACAAGCACAAAAAATTCTGCAATTGGCCGAAAAATTCGAGGATGAGGACGATGTACAAAACGTATATCACAACCTTGAACTGACCGATGAATTGTTGGAAAAATTATCCTGATGAAATTGCATTCCTTCATTCACGAAAATTTCAAATTGGACGGCGGCGCCATGTTCGGCGTCGTACCGAAAGTCATTTGGCAACGTACCAATCCCGCCGACGAAGACAACCTGATAGATATGGCCACGCGCAGCTTGCTCATTGAAGACGGAGACAGGCTCATACTGATCGATACCGGAATGGGTAACAAACAGAGCGAAAAATTTTTCGGTTACTACAAACCTTCCAATCGCGGCGGCCTACAGCGAAAACTGAAGGAATTGGGATATACCGAAAACGATATCACCGACGTGGTAATGACCCATCTGCATTTTGACCATTGCGGCGGGTCGGTAATTCGTGATGACGCGGGAAATCTGAAACCGGCTTTTCCCCGTGCACGATACTGGACCAACGAAGCACATTGGCAATGGGCCGTTTATCCGAATGCGCGCGAAAAAGCATCGTTCCTCAAGGAAAATTTCATTCCGTTGCAGGAAGCCGGCGTATTACATTTTGTTCCCCTGCCGGAAAAAGGCAACCGCTTGCATTTCCCCGAACTGAATATGGATTTTATCTTTGTGGACGGTCATACCGAAAAACAAATGTTGCCCTTGCTCGATTTGAACGGAAAAAAACTGCTTTATATGGCGGATTTGTTGCCCACCGCAGGTCATATTCCTTTGCCCTATGTGATGGGATATGACGTACGCCCGCTTGTTACTTTACAGGAAAAAGAAGCTATTCTGCAACAGGCAACGGACGAAAAATGGTACCTTTTTCTCGAACATGACCCCGTCAATGAAATTATTCAACTGAAACATACCGAAAAAGGACCCCGTCTCGATCGCACACTCACTTTGCAAGAAATCAAATAACCAAATAAAAAACCAAAAATTAAATATGAAAAAAAATAGTCTCAGAATCGTACCGGTTGTATTGGGATTACTGGCACTTTCCGCCTGTCATACAACCGAAAAAATTGTTTCCGAAGGAAAAGAAAAAGTAAAATCTCAAGCCGAAACCGTTCAACCTTTGGACCGGTTATCACCGCGCGCCGATTAGCTGGTAAGTGTCTATACCAAAAAAGAAGAATACGGTTGGCAGCTGAAAGACCCGCTGGAAGACAAATTTGCCGGGATGAGCGTGGAAAAAGCTTATAAAGACATCCTTTCGCAATTGCCCAAAGGTAAAACCGTTATCGTTGCCGTTCTCGACAGCGGAATGGATATCGATCACGAAGACCTGAAAGATGTCATTTGGACCAACGAAGACGAAATCCCCGGAAACGGTATCGATGACGATCACAACGGTTATGTGGACGACGTACACGGATGGAATTTCCTCGGCAACCGCGACGGACGCAAAGCCTATCACGAACAATTGGAATTGACCAGAATCATTGCCAAATACCGCCCGATGTGGCAAGACAAAACCATCGACCAAATTCCCGACAAAGACAAAGAAATGTTCAAACTCTATCAACGGGCGGAAAAGGTTTACAAAGAAAAATTAAAAAATGCCAAGGCCATGGAGCGCAAATTGAAAATGCTGGAATTTGGCATTGCTCAAATTGAAAAAACCTTGAAAAATTATTTGAAAACCGACACTTTGACCGAAGCTAAAGTAAAAGCCATTAAAACGGATAATAAAGATATTTTGGATGCCAAGGAGCAATATTTGATAGGATATAACAGCCACAACAAACGCCTGAAAGAATACAAAAACTACGTGGAAGGGCAAATCAAATACAATCTGAATTTGGATTTCAACGGCAGAAAAGTTGTAGGCGACAATCCCGACGATTTCAACGATCGCAACTACGGTAATCCCGATGTTCGCCCGGTTGATGCCGACGAGGCACACGCCACCCATGTGGCAGGTATCATTGCCGCCGTACGTCACAACGGCATAGGTATCGACGGTGTGGCCGACAATGTAAAAATCATGCCTATCCGTGCCGTACCCGACGGAGACGAATACGACAAAGATATTGCGTTGGGTATCCGCTATGCCGTGGACAACGGAGCCAAAATCATCAACATGAGTTTCGGAAAATACTTCTCACCGCACAAACAATGGGTATGGGATGCCATTGAATATGCCCGTCAGCACGATGTATTATTGGTAAACGCCGCAGGAAACGA
>CAYUQW010000054.1:0-8884 GCA_964446985.1 uncultured Flavobacteriaceae bacterium | reverse complement strand
GTCATTCGCCAAGCAAAACATTTGGTTGCCTTTACCGGGGCGGGCATATCGGCCGAGAGCGGTATTCCTACTTTTCGCGGCGAAAACGGTTTGTGGAATCAATACGATCCGCGTATCCTGGAACTATCGTATTTTCGTCAACACGCGGAAGAAATATGGCCTCTATTGAAGGATTTGTTCTATAATGTCATAAGCGGGGCCGAACCGAATCCCGCCCATTACACTTTGGCGGAATGGGAAAAGCAAGGACTTTTGAAAAGCATTATCACGCAAAATATCGATAACCTCCACCAACGTGCCGGAAGCCGTAATGTTATCGAGTATCACGGAAACACACGGGATGCGGTCTGTCTGTCCTGCGGAGAAAAAACAGCCTTGACGGAAGAAATTCTTGCCGGAAATCCGCCTGTTTGTCCCGTTTGCGGCGGCATTCTCAAACCGGATTTCGTCTTTTTCGGCGAACCTATTCCCGCCGAAGCCGCTGCCAAAGCCTTGGAAGAGAGCGCCGCGGCGGACGTGTATCTGATCATCGGAACTTCGGGCGTGATATACCCCGCTTCGTTATTGCCTTACGAAGCCAAAAAAGCCGGCGCCAAAATTATGGAAATCAATCCCGAACCGAGTGAATATACCGGTAAAATAACCGACATTTTCCTCCAAGGAAAAGCCGGAGAAATTTTGCCTGCGCTACAACAAAACCTATAGCACGGTCATTTCAGCGCCTCGGCAAGCAAAACGGCCGGATGAAGCGCTTCCTCGTGCAATACGTCCGCAATCTGATGGCGGCAACTGATACCGTTGGCGGCAACTACGGTTCCTTCCGGTTTTTGGCGGATCGCAGGAAACAATTGTAACTCCCCGACTTTGATACTCACATCGTAATGCTCTTTTTCGTAACCGAAACTTCCGGCCATACCGCAACATCCGCTATCGAGCAATTGGACACGGTAATTTTTGGGAATCGATAAAATTTCGGCGGCAATTTTCTGATCCGATAAGGCTTTGTGGTGGCAATGCACGTGCAGAATAATATCTTTTTCGAGATCCGAAAAATCATCTTCCGAAATATTGCCCGCCTGCCATTCCCGGTGAATAAACTCCTCAAACAAAAAGGTATTTGCAGCCAACTTTTCCGCTTTTTGTCGCATCTCGCCATCGGTCAATCGAAGGTATTCATCGCGGAAAGTCAACACGGCCGAAGGTTCAATTCCGATCAACGGATGTTCTTCATCGACCAATCCGTCAAAATAACGGATGTTTTTCTCGGCCAAAGCCTTCGCCTGCCGCAGGAAACCTTTCGATATATAAGCTCTTCCGCTTTCGGCGTGCGGAATCATCATTACTTCGTATCCCAAAGCCGTCAGCACTTTGACCACGGCCTGTCCGGTGGGACTGTCCATCGTATCGATAAATTCGTCGGCGAAGAGATAAACGGATTTTTTGGTATTTCCCGCAACGGCCATATCACTCCTGCTCTCAAACCAAGAGCGCAGGCTGATATTACTCAATGTGGGCAACGAACGTTCCCGGGCAATCCCCAACAGGGATTTGACCAACCCGCCGGCCAAACGAACACCGGCATTATACAACCAAGGAAAACGGGAGAAAAAAGCGTTGATTTTCCCGCTATATGCAAAAAATCTGTTTCGCAAGGAATATCCGTGTGTTTCCTGCCACTGATAGAGGAATTCCGCCTTCAAAGTCGCTATGTCCACCGTCGAAGGGCATTCGGTTTTGCAGGCTTTACAACTCAAACAAAGACTCAACGTTTCGTATAATTCCTCATAGTCGAAAGGGTTGCCCGTCCGCTTTTGCGCGTAATGTTGCGTGAGAAATTCCCGCAACGCATTGGCTCTGGCGCGTGTCGTATATTTTTCCTCGCGTGTGGCACGGTAACTGGGACACATCGTTCCGCCCGCTTCGGGGAGTTTACGACAATCTCCCGAACCGTTACATTTCTCGGCCGCACGCAAAATACCGCCTTCCTTCACAAATTGCAATAGTGTCGGGATTTCGGGCTCTTGCCGGTCCGGCACGTAACGCAGGTTTTGGTCCATTGGCAACGGATCGACGATTTTACCCGGATTAAACAGATTTTCCGGATCGAAAAGATATTTGATTTCACGCATCAACCGGTAGTTCTCCTCGCCTACCACTTTCGGAATAAACTCGGAACGTATGATGCCGTCGCCGTGTTCGCCGCTCAACGAACCGTGATAACGGGAAACCAAACCGGCCACTTCACTCACCAATTCCCTGAACAAGCGCACATCGGACGATTTTTTCAAATTGAGAATGGGCCGCAAGTGAATCTCGCCCGCGCCGGCGTGTGCAAAATACACCGGTTTCTTGCCTTTGGCCTGCATCAGTTCGGTAAATTCGGCAATGTACGAAGGCAAATCGTGAATATCCACGGCCGTATCTTCCGTTCCCGGAACGGCTTTGTCATCACCCGGCAAATTACCCAACAAACCCAAGCCCGCCTTCCGTAATTCCTCGGCTTTGGCCGCTTCATCATTGTACAATTTCGGAAAAGCGTAACCGAGATTATACTTTTTCAAACGGGCAATCAACGCGTCGGCTTGTTTTTCGAGTTCATTCATATCCTCACCGCGTAATTCCAACATCAGAATTGCTTCGGGATCGCCATCGAGAAAATCGCGGTAATGTTTGTATTTCAAGCTGTCTTTGGTACAGTCCAAAATGGTTTTGTCCATCAATTCACATTGGTACAATTCCGATTCCATAGCCGGGACAACCGCTTCCATACTTTCGTTAATGCTCGAAAAATGCGCCGCCACCATCAAGCGTTTCGAAGGCGGCAAATCGTCCAATTGCAATGTAATTTCCGTGCTGAAAAACAAGGTTCCTTCCGAGCCGGCAAGAAATTTAGCCGCATTGAAATCGGCATCGTATTCATCCGAAAAAATACGGTTGTTGATCAATATTTCCAAGGGATAACCCGTGTTGCGACGGTGAATGCTCAGCTTGGGCATATGTTTACGGACTTCCTCTTGGACGCGCGGATCGGAAAACGTATCGCGGAAATACCGGTAAATACGCTTTTCCACCGGATTGTCGCTATTGATTTTACTATTGAACTCTTCTTTGGTCAACGGGCCGAAAACACCGCGGCTTCCGTCGGAAAAGAAACCTTTGATTTCGATTATTTTATCCCGCGTAACGCCGTAACGAATCGACGTACTCCCCGACGAATTGTTGCCGGTCATTCCGCCTATCATACATCGATTGGCCGTGGACGTGTTGGGACTAAACCAAAGCCCGTAAGGTTTCAGAAAACGGTTCAATTCGTCACGTATCACGCCGGGTTGCACGCGGACGGTCTTTTTTTCCGGATCAAAATCCAAAATGCCGGTCATATACCGCGACACATCCACAATAATACCCTTTCCGACGACCTGACCGCCCAAAGAAGTTCCCGCCGTACGCGGAATCAACGGAATTTTGTGTTGATTGGCAAACCGGATCAATTCCGCAATATCTTCATCGTCCTCGGGATAAGCCACAGCCATCGGAATCATCCGGTAAACCGAAGCATCCGTCGCATAAATATGTCTGGTGAGATTATCATAATGTAATTCGCCCTTCAACTTGTTTTTCAAGGATTGCAATCGATGATCAATACGCATCGCAGTAGAATTTAGGTATTCAAATTTACCTGAAAATTTTGGAAAAAACGAAGCCCGAATCAGGAAACGGCCCGCTAAGACGACAATTTTTCGAAATATTGTTCGATCGGAATAAAATCTTTATCCGCTTCCTTGACAAACCGGACAGTATAATCGGGTCTGTTGAGCATCAGACGGAGCGTGTTCTCCATTTGTAAATACAAGGAATCCAACAGCCATTTTATTTCTTCGGGGCCTTGCTTGATTTCCTCGTAAACCCCATAGCGTTTTTCTTCCGATTTTTCCTGCAAAAGGTGGCGGAAGCGGTCGGATTTTTTCCAATAATCGGCGATAATCCAGGGACGCTTTTTGTATTCCATCATCTCGGCGATTTTCCATTCGTGGTTAATATCGGAAAACGATAGGAATTTCGGTTGCAGCCCGCTGATAACGATTTCTTTTTCGTTATGGTTGATTTTGATTTTCAAATCTTTGAGATTGACGCCGTATTTGGCCTTCAACCGCACTTGCAGGGCCCCGATAAAATGCAGATTTTTTCCTTCGAATTCATATTTTTCGTTCCACGTACGTGTAAAATGCGTATCGACTTCCACCAAACCCACTTCCAGAATTTTCCTGATGCCCGTAACGTTCAGTTTCCGGTTACGCAAATCCTCGATTTCCCTGCGTTGATTTTCCAATTCCTTTTTCAAACGGCGAATTTCATCCGGAGAACCGCCTTTTTTCCAAGAAAGCAAGGCATATACCAATGCGGCTACCGCCAATAAACCCAATCCGTACCGGTTCAAATGTTCCAACAAGAGCAAAATTCCCAATAAAATCAACAGGGCGACAATTATTTCATTCCGGAATTTTTTCCATAAGAATTTGAACATAGATCGTTATTTCTCATTACAATATTATGGCAATTTAATGATTTTTATCCATTTGTCCGGCAGGTTCCGGGTCATTCAAACTAAATCCGGCAAAAAATCGTTATGTTTGTATTCCGTGAAAACGACAATGAAAAAAGGCTGTCTGAAACTGCTACTGTTTTTGCTTTATTTACCGGCTGTCGCCCAAATCGGCGGTACGGCCACGTACCGTTTTTTGAGTCTCACGCCATCGGCATTGCAAAATGCACTCGGCGGCAAACAATTTGTTTCAATGCCTTACGATTTGCTTCAAAATTTCAGTAATCCCGCCCTTATCTCGCCCGGGCAAACGGAAATGTTGGGATTGAATTACGCCAACCATATCACCGATATCAACTATGGTAACGCCGGGTATGTTTTTAAAATACCGAAAGCAGGCTATATTTTCACGGGGATAACTTATTTGAATTACGGACGCTTTACGGCTGCCAATGCCGACGGGGAAATTACGGGCAAATTCACGGCTTCGGAATCGGCTTTGAATATCGGATATGCCTATCGAATTGCTTCCGGTTTTTCAGTAGGAGCAAATATCAAATGGATTCACTCCGCTTTGGCGGAATACCGTTCGGACGGATTGGCTTTTGACATAGGTTTACATTATCAAAACAACCTTTCGGAATGGGCCTTGGTCTTTCGTAATTTCGGATTTCAACTATCCACATACAACGGCACCCGAGAACCTTTGCCTTTTGAGATAGATCTCGGTTTTGCCCAATTGCTCGCACACGCGCCGCTTCGTCTTTACGTTACTTTCGAAAATCTGCAAAAACCCGCCATTGCTTTCGTCAACACGGCACATAACCGCACCGATCCGTCGGGCAATGAAATTCCCGAAAACATCAATTTGATACATCATTTTTTCCGGCATTTGATCGTAGGCGCCGAATTGTTTCCGCGCAAGCGTTTTAACATCCGCCTCGGTTTCAATTTCAGACGTTCGGCGGAATTAGGTCTTCAAAATGTCAATTTTTCCTCGGGATTTACCGCCGGTTTCGGCTTACGCCTCAGGCGTTTCAGGCTGAATTATGCTTATGCCCAATACCATTTTGCCGGCAATAGCAATATGCTGGGGCTAACCGTATTTCTCAATCCTTCGAAATATGAAAAAGATCAACATAGCCATTGACGGACACTCCTCGACAGGCAAAAGTACCGTAGCCAAAGACCTTGCCAAAGCATTGGGATACAAATACATAGACACGGGCGCAATGTACCGTGCCGTAACTTATTACGCGATGACACACGGACTTTTTAAGGACGGAAAACCTTGCAAGGAACGGCTGATTCGCGAAATGGACCGGCTGACAATCGATTTCAAATACAATCCCGAAACGGGACAATCCGAAACTTGGCTTAACGGCGAAAATATCGAAAAGGCTATCAGGCAAATGAATGTCTCCGAAAAGGTCAGTCTCATTGCCGCCATTCCCGAGGTACGGAAAAAACTCGTGGAATTGCAGCAGAAAATGGCCCGTCAAAAAGGGGTGGTTATGGACGGGAGAGATATCGGCAGCGTGGTAATGCCCGATGCGGAATTAAAAATTTTTATGACCGCTTCCCCGGAAGTACGCGCGACCAGAAGGTTCAAAGAATTGCAAGCCGTAAACCCGGATATAACTTTTGACGAAGTCAGAAAAAATGTTTTGCTCCGCGACAAAATCGATAGCGAAAGAAAGGCGTCTCCTTTAATAAAAACGGAAGACGCCAGATTATTGGACAATTCGAATATGAGCAAAAGCGAACAACTGGATCTTATTCTCCGCTGGGTCAAGGAAATAACGGGCGAAAACTAAATCTTTACAAATTCACCCGTAGCGTCAAGGCATAAGCATTACGCGTTTTGTTCACGGAATAAGATTCGGTCAGACCGTTGGACAGGAATTGCTGATAGAATTTTTTATGCGCATTAATAAGTCCGAAATCCAATTCCACATTGCCGAAATCATAGCCCATTCCGAAAGTCATTCCTTTGACAAAAACCTGATTCCGGAAATCTCGGTAAGGTGAGGTTTGTACAAAATATCCGCCTCGCAAACTGAAAGCATCCACACGAAATTCACCGCCGACAGCCACACGTTGCGTAGCGGTGAAAACCTGTTTGATTTGATCGTTTAAGGCATCGTAGTAATCTGCGGTTTGGGCATCGTTATCCAATGCGGCAAAATGCGTTCCGGCCCAGTTGCGATAGGAATAATTCACCGATAAAAATCCGTTTTTCCCGACGATATATGCCAACCCGGCCGACCATTTTCCGGGTTCGATATAACGATAGGGACTGAAATTGTTGATTTGAGCCGGTTGAAGGTCGAAAACGTTGATTTCCGTCGTATTGCCGTCATTGTCCAAATCGTCGATATCACGGGCTTTGCTGTAAAGACTTTCCTGTAAACTCTCACTCATTTTCCACCAAACGGGCGTTTGATATGCCAAGGATAACCTCAATGGTTTTAATGGTTTGAAAATCATTCCGAGTTTCAGCCGGTATCCGGTTGCTTTGGTCCGTAGCCAAGTCGAATAAGCGGCATATTGCAAGGTGGAATTATTATCGTAACCGTCTTCGGCGATACTTCGTTGGCGGGTCATATCCATTCCCGTTTGCGTAAAGGAAACCCCTAAGGACAATTTATGCTTGTATTCGCCGGCGAAAAAGAATTGAAATTCCGTTTTCTTCCCGGCATTTCTCTGTTTGAAAAGTCTGTGAAGCGGTTGTGCATAGGAAGCATTACTCACGTAATCGGTATTGTTATCGGAATTGGAGACGGGATTGATCACATACCCTTGGTAGGCCAAAAAGGCATGTTGCGCATACGATCCGTAATTCTCGCCCAACCAGGAATATACGCCGTCTGTCGTTTCCAGCAAACCCACTTTCAAATCGCCCGTGGGAACCCCTTGGGCTTCGTTCACGAAATAATCGGATAAAGATTGCATCGTGTAGCCGTTGCCTTCCACTTTGAAATTATTGGCATACAAACGATTGATTCCGTAGGTGATTCCAAAAGCCAACTTGTTCCAATTCGAAGTGTTGGATACATAGGGCATTACAAAACCGAAGTGATTGGTATTGAAAACGTTATGGTAGATGTTCTTATCCTCTGTTAAACCTGTGTTTTGTCCGTAACGAAGCGTATTATTCAAACTGTAAAATCCCGGCGTCCAGGATATACGGTTGGCCAAAAAAGCCGTTGCGCCTGCGGGATTAACCGATATGGCCGACAAATCCGAGCCGAGTGTCGAAATGGTGCCGGCGGTCCCCATAAACCTTGCCGTTCCGTTTAATTCCGTATCGTTGTACCAAAAAACGTCATTGGCATTCTGGGCGCGGACAAATTGAAGAGAAAAGAGCATGGAAAGGGCAATAATTTTCGAGGCAATTTTCATATGGATTGATTTATTAGTCAATAAAATTAATGAAGTTTTCAAGCCAAACAACTTTCATCCCGTTATCTGCTATCTTCTTCCACCGCGCATACCTCCGAATGAACCGCTACGTCCCGAACGGGAACTGCTTCCGGAAAAACCGCTGCTTCGGGAAATACCGGAACTGCCGAAAGAAGAACGGGAGGGCGTATAGGACGGCCGGTAATTAACGGAAGTCCTTACGTGATAATCTTCGCTTGTACTGCGTGATATATGCCGGGATGTACGGGTTTGCCTGACAGTACGCGTGCTTCGGGAAGGTCTGATACGTACCCGGTGTCGCACGCGCGGATTATAAAATCCCCGTTGCGTTCGAACCGTACGGTCAGGTCCCGAATGATATCGATTTATTGTTGAACGGGTGGCGCTGTTACCGTATTGATTAGATAATCTTACACGGCTTGACCCGGAACGGATTCTATCTCTACCGCTACGCACGCGTATGCCTCTGTCGCGGTTTCCGCTTCTTACGCCGCGAACGGTCCCGGCGGGCGTATGATCACGCGAAGTACCGCTACGGTCGTTTCGAATGCCGCGGATGGTCCTGCCCGTACGCAAGGTTCTGTCGTTTCCGCGCAATGTTCGTACGGAACGGTCATTACCGGAAACACGGGAAATGCTCGTGCCGCGCCGTGTACGGATTCTGTCGGTCAAGGAATGATTTCTCGGACCGCTTCGCGTGGTATTCAACAGGCTTCTTCCGTTGCGCAAGGTCCTCGTAGCGATATAAGCAACCCTGCTTACGGACCTGCCGCGCGGACCGCGCACATTGGTGTGCCGGCGATAATAATTATAGGTATAATAATTGTTGTAAACCACATAGGGATAACCGTCGTAATAGCCGCCGTAATAATTGTAATAAGGATATCCGCCGTAGTAGTAATAATAGTAACCGTA
>CAYUQW010000053.1:0-8956 GCA_964446985.1 uncultured Flavobacteriaceae bacterium | reverse complement strand
AAACGTATATTCCGCATCAAGCCTTTGTATCCGGTTCTTTGGACGGCCGAATGTTTAAATAATTTTTTGAATACGGGTTCGGTTAATTGTTCCCAGTCGGCTTTGGTCATTTCCAATAATTCTTCGGAAGGATAAAAATCCGGTTCGTTCCCTGCCAATGAAAATCCGTTCCAAGGGCAAACGTCCTGACAGATATCGCATCCGAATATCCAATCGTTCATTTTTCCTTTGAATTCTCCGGGCAAAACCTCATCGCGCAACTCGATGGTCAGGTAAGAAATACATTTCCGCGCATCGATCATACGCCCCGGAAGGATGGCTTCCGTGGGACAGGCATCGATGCAACGCGTACACCGCCCGCAACGGTCAAACGGAAACGGATCGTCGTAAGCCAGGTCCAAATCGGATATGATTTCCGCCAAGAAAAAGAAAGAGCCTTTGTCGGGTTGAAGCAATAAGGAATTTTTCCCTATCCAGCCCAAACCGGCTTTTTGCGCCCAAACACGTTCCGAAACGGGTGCCGAATCGGTAAAAACACGATAGGAAAATTCGCCGGTCTTTTCCCGGATATAATTTACCAACGCATGCATTTTCTTTTTCAATACGAAATGATAGTCTTTGCCGTAGGCATATTTGGCGATGCGGTAGGTATCGTCTTTTTGTTTGGCGGGAGGATAATAATTGTGCGAAAGAACGATCAAACTCTTGGCACCGGGAACCAGCTTGCGCGGATCGAGCCGTTTGTCGAAATGATTTTCCATGTACGCCATCTTGCCGTGCCGGCCTTCTTTGAGCCAATTTTCCAGAACCGGCGCATAATCTTCCAGAAATCCGGCACGAACTATCCCAACGGAGTCAAACCCGAGTTCCCGGGCTTTTTCTTTGATCAATCGGGATAAGACCTGCTTGTCCAAATGTGGAGTTTTTGAACTTTAAAACAAAGCGCCTCCTGCGCCGGGAAAAGGTTTTCCCAAATGTTTGTAGGCCAATTGCGTGGCTTCTCTACCGCGTGGCGTGCGTTTGATAAATCCTTCCTGAATCAGGAACGGCTCATAGACTTCTTCGATGGTTTCGGCATTTTCACCAACGGCAGTGGCCAAGGTGCTCAACCCCACCGGCCCTCCGGAGAATTTATCGATGATGACCGATAAAATTTTATTGTCCATTTCATCCAGGCCGTATTCGTCCACGTGAAGGGCTTGCAATCCGTAGCGGGCGATGTCCAAATCGATGGTGCCGTTTCCTTTGATTTGGGCAAAATCCCGTATCCGCCGTAGCAGGGCATTGGCTATCCTTGGCGTTCCGCGACTTCGTCCGGCAATTTCCAGCGCCGCTTTATCTTCTATGGGCACTTGCAAAATCCGGGCGCTTCGCTTAACGATTTTGGCCAACAGATCTTTGGTGTAATAATTCAACCTCGCCGTTATGCCGAACCGCGCACGCATCGGTGCCGTCAGCAATCCCGAACGGGTCGTAGCACCAATCAAGGTGAAAGGTTCCAGATTTATTTGCACGCTGCGGGCATTCGGACCGGTTTCGATCATAATGTCGATTTTGTAATCTTCCATCGCCGAGTAGAGATATTCCTCCACTACGGGGGATAAGCGGTGAATTTCGTCGATAAAAAGCACGTCCCGCGGTTCCAGTGACGTCAGCAAACCGGCCAAATCGCCGGGTTTGTCCAACACGGGCCCCGAGGTGGTTTTGATTTGCACGCCCAATTCATTGGCCAAAATGTAGGCCAAGGTGGTTTTTCCCAAGCCGGGCGGTCCGTGAAACAGCGTGTGATCCAGCGCTTCGTTACGTCCGTTGGCCGCTTGGACAAAGACTTTCAGGTTTTCGATAACCTGTTCCTGTCCGGTAAAGTCGTCGAAACTTAACGGACGCAATTTTTTTTCGAATTCCAAGGCGTCACCGCTGAGGTGTTGTTTGTCCGGTTTATGCAAATCCATAATCACAAATTATCCAATGGCGATGTATCTCCCGAAGGACTATCGTTTTTTTTGCTTGACTTATCGCAGTTCAGATTTACGGGAATACCGTCGGGTTTTGGGAAAGGTTTGTCGGAAACGCCCAAATCCTTGTCGGCATAATTCTTTTTCATATACAAAGCCCATATCGGCAAAGCCATCGATGCGCCTTGTCCGTAGGCGATACTGCGGAAATGCACCGACCGGTCTTCGGCACCCACCCAGACGCCGGTGACCAAATTGGGAACATAGCCGATAAACCATCCGTCCGATTGATCTTGCGTCGTTCCGGTTTTTCCGGCGATGGGGTTGGTAAATTTGTAGGGATAGCCGGTAATAATCCGTTTGTAAACCGGACTGTTGACCATTCCGGAATGCCGCAATCTTGCCCCTGAACCGTATCGCGTAACGCCTTCGAGCAAATTGGTCACCACATAAGCCATTTGGGGGCTCAAAACATCACGGGTTTCCGGCTTGTATTCATACAAAACCTTACCGTTTTTGTCCTCGATACGCAAAACCGTGATGGGTTTGATGTATTGTCCTTTATTAGCAAATGCATTAAATGCTCCAACCATTTCGTACAATTTGATATCCGGCGTTCCCAGAGCAATGGAAGGAGCATAGGGAATTTTGCTTTTGATACCCAACTGTTTAGCCAAATCGATCACCGGTTGCGGTCCGACCATATCGATCAGCCTTGCCGTGATCACATTGACGGAGTTGGCCAAAGCCTCTTTCAAGGTGAGCCACCCGCCGTAGCTTCCACCGGCATTCTTGGGTGTCCATGGTTTCTGCAAGCCCCAGCGACCGGCTTTGATGGTGTAGGGCGTATTGGGAAACGTGTCGCAAGGCGAAAGATGTTTTTGGATGATGGCAGTCGCATAAACAAAAGGTTTGAAAGTGGAACCGACTTGCCGTGCGCCTTGGTCCACATGGTCGTACTTGAAATGACGGAAATCGATACCGCCCACCCAGGCTTTGACAAATCCCGTGGAAGGCTCCATCGACATCAATCCGGCTTGCAGGAACGATTTATAATAGCGAATGCTGTCGTAAGGCGTCATTAGCGTATCGATATCGCCCTTCCAGGAAAAAACACGCATTTTTTGTTTCACAAAGAAAGATTGCCTGATGGAATCCTCGGGAATTCCGGCTTTTTTCATAACCCGCCAACGGTCGGACCGGCGCATGGCCCTTTCCATCAAAGCCTTGATTTGTTTTCGGGTCAGCTTGACAAAAGGAAAAGTTTTATTGCTTTTTCCTTGCCGGAAAAATTCCTTTTGCAGATTTTTCATATGTTCCCTCACGGCTCTTTCCGCATTGGTTTGCATACGCGAATCAATAGTGGTGTAGATTTTCAATCCGTCCGAGTAAATATCGTAATAGGTTCCGTCCGCCTTGGGATGTTCCCTGATCCATTTTTTTACGAATTGGCGCACGTGTTCACGAAAATAGGTGGCAATACCCGTATTGTGCAATTCCGGATGATAGTTCAGTTTCAAGGGTAATTTCTGAAGCGAATCCTTCATTTTTTCGGTAATATAACCATTACGCAACATCTGACGAAAAACTACGTTACGGCGCTTCCGGACCAATTCGGGACGGGTGATAGGGTTATACAATGATGAATTTTTGAGCATTCCGACCAACATCGCCGACTCGGCCAAATCCAAATCTTTCGGTTCCTTGCCGAAATAAATTCTGGCGGCCGAACGAATCCCCACGGCTTGATGCCCCCAATCGTAGGTATTGAGATAATGGGTAATAATCTCATCTTTGGTATATTGCCGTTCCAAACGGATGGCAATGATGATTTCTTTGATTTTCTGGGCTATACGTTTCAGTAAATGTTTCGATCCTTCGTGATGGAACAATAATTTGGCCAATTGCTGTGTTAAAGTACTTGCCCCGCCTTTTTTTCCCATAAAAACAATGGCACGAAAAGTGGATTTAAGATCAATACCAGGATGATCATAGAAACGTTCGTCTTCGGTGGATACCAAGGCTTGCACCAACCGGGGCGGTAAATCCGTAAATTTGACGGGCGTCCGGTTTTGGTGATAGAATTTTCCTATGGTTTCGCCGTCGGAGGAAATTATTTCGGTAGCCAGTTCGGTTTTGGGATTTTCCAATTCATTGAAATCGGGCATCTTTCCGAAAACATCATGATCGGCCAACCAAAACAGAAGAGCAATAAAAGCGATACCGGCAAAATACAACAACCAAAGACGACGAACGTATTTGCCGAAGTTGTTTTTTTTCTTTTTTGCCCCTGCCGTAACGGCTTTTTTCCCTTTATTTTTACCGGAAAATATACCCATAATTATTGTTTAGGTTTTACGTTTTCAATTATAATACCGACCTTTTCAATTCCTTTCAAAAAGCTATCTCCTTCCGTTTTATCAATAGGACGCGTCGCCGGCTGCAATGAAATACGAACTGGCACGGTATCCTTCACAGACCAATGCAGGCGATAAACCAAATAATTTTCATAGGCGTTTTTCACCTTATTTCCCAACCATTTTCCGTTGCCGTCGGCCATATCGTATTCAAACGTATCCACCTTGACTTTATTCCCTTGTTCCATTGTCGTGATCAGGAAAATATTGCTATACGGATAATCATTTGTGTTTTCAAGATAAATAAAAATATTTTTTTTTCCTGTGGTCAATGGTTTGTATTGAAATTCGACGGGTTTATCCACAGCCCATCCGTGATTTTTCATCGTTTGAACTTGCACGTATTCGGGTCCGTCCGTTTGACAACCGAATAGCAAAAACAACAGCAACAGACTAACGCTTACGAGATTGGCTCTTGGATTTTTTTCCATTGTTTTTGGCCGTTTTGGTTATTTTGGCTGACGGATTGCGGCTTCCGTTATTATTTTTCTTCCGCTTGTTTCTTTTATTTCGACGGCGTTTTTTCTTCTCGTCGAAACGGTCGATACGGTCGTTCAACACATCACCCACAATTTCGGTTTGGGGTGTTTCCAAGGCTTTGTCCAATTTCAGTTCATCGGCGTAGAATTCCAATGCGGGTGCTTTTTGATTGTCCTCGTTCAAAGAAATAATCTCTTGCACTTGTTCCAGGCTAAGTTTATACCACAAATGATCGTCTCCTTCGGTGTAGGCATACCAAACCAAGCCTTTGAAAACATCCACTTTTACGGATTTGGCCTCGCCTTTTTCCGTATTCAAGATTAGATTTTCATCGGGGAATTCTTTGAGTGCATCTTTGTAGGAATCCAGTTCGAAATTCAAACAGCATTTCAATTTGCCGCATTGTCCCGTCAGCTTCGAGGGGTTTAAGGCCAATTGCTGATATTTGGCCGTTTGGGTGGTAACGCTTCTGAAATCGGTCATCCAGGTGGAACAACACAATTCCCTGCCACAGCTTCCTATTCCTCCGAGACGTGCCGCTTCCTGACGATAGCCTATCTGACGCATCTCGATACGGGTGGAAAATTCTTTGGCCAGGATTTTGATCAATTCCCGGAAATCCACACGTTCTTCGGCAGTGTAGTAAAAGGTAACTTTTCCGCCGTCGGCTTGGTATTCCACATCGGAAATTTTCATAACCAGGCCCAAATCCGAAGCGATTTTTCTGGCTTTTAGCTTGGTTTCTTCCTCCTTCGCCCGGTAACGATGCCACGTATCCAAATCGCGTTGGGTAGCCAGTCGATAGACTTTTCGCATTTTGTCAGCATCGGCTTCCACGCCTCGTTCGCGCAATTGCCATCGCGCCGTATCACCCGCTGCGGAAACGATACCCAAATCATAGCCGCCCGAAACACCTTCAACCACTACCGCCTGTCCGACCTGATACGTACGCTCGCCCGTATAAAAAAATTCTTTCCGGGTATTTTTGAACCTCACTTCAACGAAAGGGAAGGGTTTCCCGGCATCCGCCGAAGGAATATCGGCAAAAATATCAAACACGGACAATTTTTCCTCGCCGCGCCAATCACAGGTGCCGGCTGAACGGCAGGTTGAACAGGATACTTGCGGCGGACAAAATTCCCGTGAGTAATTTATGGTGGTTGTATATTTTTCTTCGTTCTGCATAACTTACAAATTTACATTAATTTTCGGTTGTGATAAAATTTCATTTCCCACGGGATAACAAAAAGCCGCTTCGTCAAAAAGCGGCTTTCGTAATCGGTTATAAGCAAATATGTTCTAAATAGCCAAGCGTTCGAAGCCGGTAATTTTGACTTCGGGATTGAACTCCTTCACATAATCGCCGACGGATTTTTTATTATCTTTGATGAACGCTTGGTTGACCAAAGTGTTTTCTTTGAAGAACTTTTTGAGTTTTCCTTGGGCGATTTTATCCAACATGTTTTCGGGTTTGCCTTCGTTGCGTAACTGTTCTTTGGCAATCTCCAATTCCTTGTCGATAATTTCCTGCGGAACACTGTTTTCATCCAAGGCGATGGGCGACATGGCAGCCACTTGCATAGCCACATCGTGCGCCACTTCTTCAATACCGTCAACTTTTTTGTCGAAGGCTACCATCGTCCCGATTTTTTTGTTCGAATGCACATAGGAACCGAGATAGCCGCCTTCCAAAACTTTAAATCCGCCGATTTGCAGTTTCTCACCGATAACACCGGTTTGTTCGATGAGTTTTTCTTCCACGGATACGTTACCGTCAAAAGCGGCTTTCAGGAAATCTTCTTTGTTATCGTAATTCAAAGCGATATCGCCGAAAGCTTGAGCCAATTTGATAAAATCTTCGTTTTTGGCCACGAAATCGGTTTCGCAGTTCAGCGAAATCATCACACCGCGGGTTTTGTCATCATTCATCTTGACGACTACGACGCCTTCCGTAGATTCGCGGTCGGCACGTTTGGCGGCCACTTTTTGTCCTTTTTTTCGCAATATCTCGATTGCTTTTTCGAAATCTCCTTCGGCTTCAACCAGTGCTTTTTTGCAATCCATCATTCCCGCACCGGTCATTTTGCGCAATTTATTTACGTCTGCGGCGGTTATTTTTGCCATAATTTTTTGTTTTTTGTATTTATCGATTCAATTTTTTATTGGTTCTGTTTTTATTGCTCTTGTTTTTCTGAGCCGGTTTCCGTTTCTTTTTGTTCGGCTTGTAATTTTTCTTTCATTGCTTCCGCTTCTTGCTTCTCACGTGCTTCCTGTTCCTTTACAGCTTTGCGTTCTTCCAAGCCTTCGGCCACGGCCGATGCCAGATAATCCAGTATCAATTCGATGGATTTGGAAGCATCGTCGTTTGCGGGGATGGGAAAATCGATAGGTCGCGGATCGGCGTTGGTATCCACCAATGCCACGATGGGGATATTCAATTTGTTGGCTTCTTTTACGGCCACATGTTCCTTGTTAACGTCCACTACCACCAATGCGGCGGGAAGGCGGGACATATCTTTGATGGATCCGAGGTTTTTCTCCAATTTGGCACGCAGACGGTCCAAATGTAATTTTTCTTTTTTGGAAAGCGTGTCGTAGGTGCCGTCTTTCTTCATTTTATCGATGGCGCCCATCTTTTTAACGGCACGACGAATGGTAACGAAATTCGTCAACATACCGCCGGGCCAACGTTCGGCGATATAAGGCATATTGACGGACGCGGCTTTTTCGGCCAGGATGTCTTTGGCTTGTTTTTTGGTGGATACGAAAAGAATTTTGCGTCCGGTCGTTGCCAAATGTTTCAGAAATTTCTGCGCTTCTTCAATCTTTGCGAGGGTTTTGTAAAGATTGATGATGTGAATTTTGTTTTTGCTTCCGTAAATATACGGTGCCATGTTCGGGTTCCATTTCCGGGTCAAATGACCGAAATGAACTCCTGCATCGAGTAATTCTTTCAATTCGGGTTTTCTCATATAACTTAGTTTACGTTCCTTTGATTAGCAACACGTGCCCGACGTGTTTGGATGCTAAACTAATTTCCCGGAACAGGTTATGTAAATATCGATTAACGTTTCGAGAATTGGAATTTCTTACGTGCTTTGGGTCGTCCGTATTTTTTCCTTTCCACCATACGCGGGTCGCGCGTAAGCAATTTGGCGGGTTTGAGCACGGCACGAAATTCGGGATCAACTTCCAGGAGTGCCCTGGCAATAGCCAAACGGATAGCACCGGCCTGTCCGGTGATTCCGCCTCCTTTGACGTTGACTTTTACATCGTATTTTCCCACCGTATCGGTTACCACAAAGGGTTTCATAATATCCACACGGTGTGTTTCAACCGGAAAATATGATTCGAAGGATCTTCCGTTTACCGTGATTTCGCCTTTTCCTTCTTTCATGAAAATTCGTGCAACGGACGTTTTTCTTCTGCCTATTGTATGAATCGTATCCATATTATTTGAATGAATTTATATCGAATTTTTTAGGTTGTTGGGCTTCATGCTTATGTTCGGATCCCGCATAAACATGCAGGTTTTTAAACAATTGACGTCCCAAACGGTTTTTCGGGAGCATTCTTTTGACGGCCAATTCCAAAACCCGCTCGGGATGTTTGGCCAACAAATCACCGGCTTTGATCGACTTCAAGCCGCCGGGATATTGCGTATGCCAATAATATTTTTTATCGGTCAATTTGTTGCCGGTCATTTTGATTTTATCGGCATTGATGACCACAACATGATCGCCGCAATCGACGTGCGGAGTAAAATACGGTTTGTGTTTCCCGCGGATCAATTTGGCAATCTTGGAAGCCAAACGTCCCAACACCTGGCCTTCGGCATCTATCAACAACCACTCTTTCTTGACCGTGGCTTTGTTGGCCGAAATCGTCTTATAACTTCTTGTATCCACTTGATGCTTGTTTTTGTTGATAATTGGCGTGCAAATATAGGGATTTTTTTACACAAATAAAATTATTGTTTCAAACCGGATAAAATTCGCTTTTTTATTCTGTCTCAACGACTTTTTTCAAGGCCGTTTGACGAATTTACGGATAATCGAACCTTGGCTTGTCTGCAATTCCAACAAATATTTTTCCGGCGCCAAC
>CAYUQW010000052.1:0-9041 GCA_964446985.1 uncultured Flavobacteriaceae bacterium | reverse complement strand
AGCATTATGAGATATCAACCTTTACCCGCCGATCTTTACAAACGAAACCGCCGGAAATTTATGCAACAAATGAAACCCGGTTCCCTCGCGGTTTTCAATTCCAACGATATTTACCCTATCAGTGCCGACAGCACCTTACCCTTTCAACAGCACCGCGATATTTTTTATCTCACCGGCGTGGATCAGGAGGAAAGTATTCTGTTGCTCTTCCCCGACGCGCCCGATCCCAAACACCGCGAAGTGCTTTTCCTGCGCGAAACGAACGAGCATATCAAAATCTGGGAAGGGGAAAAACTCACCAAAGAAAAAGCCCGCGAACTGACCGGCATCGAAACCGTTTATTGGACACAGGAATTTGAGCGCGTATTGAAAGATTTGATGCGCCACGCCGACCGGATTTACTTCAACACCAACGAACATTATCGCGCCGACACGTCCGTGGAAACCCGCGAAGACCGTTTTATCAAATGGGCCAAACAACATTTTCCCGCACATAAAACCGAACGCAGTCAGCCCATTTTACAACGCCTTCGTTCCGTCAAAGAACCGGAAGAAATCGAACAAATCAAACGCGCTTGCGACATTACCGAAGCCGGATTTCGCCGCGTATTGGACAAAATGCGTCCGGGCTTGTACGAATATGAAATAGAAGCGGAATTTGCACACGAATTTCTGCGACGCGGTTCCAAAGGTTTTGCCTATACGCCCATCATCGCCTCGGGACCCAATGCCAACGTGCTTCATTACATACAAAACGACCGGATTATCCGCGACGGCGATTTGGTGCTCATCGACGTAGGGGCCGAATACGGAAACTGGTCTTCCGATATGACGCGCACCATTCCCGCCAACGGAAAATTCACGCCCCGCCAAAAAGAAGTTTATAATGCCGTGCTACGCGTCAAAAACAAAGCGGCCAAACTGCTGAAACCCGGCATCACCATTCCCGATTATCACAAAAAAGTAGGGGAATTTATGACCGAAGAACTGCTGAAATTGGGCCTTATCACCGAAGAAGACGTAAAAAATCAAAATCCCGATTGGCCCGCTTACAAAAAATATTTTATGCACGGCACTTCACACCATTTGGGACTGGACACCCACGATTACGGCATTTTGGAAGAACCCGTCCAAGCCGGTATGGTCTTCACGGTGGAACCCGGTATCTATATTCCCGAAGAAGGATTCGGCATCCGTATCGAAGACGATTATGTAGTACAGCCCGAAGGCGAACCGCTTAATTTAATGGCCGGCATTCCCATCGAAGCGGAAGAAATCGAAGAATTAATGGCCGGAAAACGGTAAATTTTTCCAAATCACCGGTGTTTGGATAATGCAAATATTCTTTCTATATTTGCAAGCCAAAATAATGAATCAAGCTTATGTATGCAATTGTAGAGATAGCAGGGCAACAATTTAAAGTAAGCAAAGACCGTAAGCTGTTCGTTCACCGTCTTCCGCAGGAAGAAGGTGCTTCCGTCGTATTCGACAAAGTTTTGCTGATCGACAACGACGGACAAGTCAGCATCGGCGCCCCGGCTATAGAAGGTGCGGCCGTAAAGGCCAAAATCCTGCAACATCTCAAAGGAGACAAGATTATCGTTTTCAAGAAAAAACGGAGAAAAGGTTACCGTGTTAAACGCGGACATCGTCAGTTGTTAAGCCAAATTTTGGTGGAAGACATCATAGCCGGAGGACACAAACCCGCCAAGAAAAAAGCGGAAAAGTCCGCACCGGCCAAAACCGAAACCAAGCAAAAAGCGGCCGAAAAACCGGCTGCGAAAGAAACGGCCAAACCCGCTAAAAAAGCCGCGGCAAAAAAAGGCGACGATTTGAAAAAAATCGAAGGTATCGGTCCGAAAATCGCGCAAATTCTGACGGAAGCCGGCATTGACACTTTCGCCAAACTGGCCGAAGCCGATCCGGCGAAAATCAGCCAATTGCTGGTGGAAAAAGGCGGAAAACGCTATGCTATGCACGATCCCGCAACCTGGCCGAAACAAGCTTCGCTTGCGGCCGAAGGTAAATGGGACGAACTGAAAGAATGGCAAGATAATCTCAAAGGCGGTCGCGAATAAACCGGCCGGCATCGAATCAGTAAAAACATACGATTATGGCTCATAAAAAAGGTGTAGGTAGTTCCAAGAACGGTCGCGAATCGGAAAGTAAGCGACTGGGCGTTAAGATATTCGGCGGGCAAAAAGCCGTTGCCGGAAACATCATCGTACGTCAACGCGGCACGAAATTCCATCCCGGAAAAAATGTCTATATGGGCAAGGATCATACGATCCACGCCGCCATTGACGGAATTGTCAAATTCGAAATCAAAAGGGGAAAACGTAAGTACATCAGTGTCTATCCCGAAACGGAAGCCTGATTGTTACGTCCTTAAAAAACTCAAAAGCATCTCCCGGCGGAGATGCTTTTTTATTATTGGCTCTTTCCGTTCCACAAATAAAAAAACCCGGCTTTTCAACCGGGCTTCATCTATCGGATTGATAAGTTTACCGAATACGGTCAACCGATTTTACCAGGTTTTCATCCCGTCTGATGGCATTGATGGCTAACTTGACAAAAACAATAGAAACGACGGGAAGAATCCACCATACGTCCTTCTCGGGAATAAAATCTCCTCCGGACGTAACGGTCTCGTAAATCCGTAAACCTATCAACAAAATCAACAGTATAACCGAGATCCATCCGAGTTTGATCTGAACCGGACGAACCGAAAACAGAAAAAGATCGATAAAAAGAACAATACCCGTAATCCAAACGGCATATTCATAAATGTCGCACAAAAAAGAAGAATTGAAAGGATGCAACCACCAAAACAGGCCGAGCAACAAACCCGCCAATAATATATATATTGTTTGGATACGCTGAATCATTTTATTTACAAATTCAGGAAACAAAGATAATTAATTTCTTTCGTTTCGCGCCTTTTTTATCAAAATTCCAAACAATAAATACAAAAAACTTAAAAGCGTTATCAGGGCAAAAATCCATTTAGCACGGTTAAAAAACGATGCAACCTCTACCGTCAAATCGTTCAGATGAGGATATTGCCTTACCAAAAACGTAAAAGCGATATTCTCCGCGACATCAAGAAAGGAAATCAATAAAGGCAAATAGGTCAATGCCTTGTTTTTTGTCATCAGCCGGAAAAGACAAGTGTAAAACCACCCGTAGAACAATGCATAAGGCATATCCACGAGCCAAATCGATTTCAAATACACGTTGCGTCCCAAAGGACCCAGTTTTTCCAGCAAATCCGAAGCAAAAGCCTTATCGAATCCGAATTGCAAATCGAAAACGGTATTTCCGGACGAATGAAAACCAAGCCATACGGGAAAATGCGGAAAAACGTACGTATTAATCAGAACGATCACGAGAAAACCGCCGGTAATGCATGGAAGGGCGGAACGAGATTTTATATTTTTCATTTCCAGTATGATTTCCTGCGATTTTCCGTTAACTTTGCAAATTAATGGTTTTTTTAGATGTCAACCGGAACTTATATCGAAATCCTCGGCGCATCGGAGCATAATCTGAAAGATATTGACGTACGGATTCCCCACCGGAGTTTGACGGTTATCACCGGCGTTTCCGGTAGCGGAAAATCGAGTTTGGCTTACGATACCCTTTATGCCGAAGGACAACGGCGTTATATCGAAAGTCTTTCGACCTACGCACGGCAGTTCCTCGGAAAAATCGAAAAACCGCACGTGCGGATGATCAGAGGCATCGCACCGACCGTAGCCATCAAGCAAAAAACCGTATCGGCCAATGCCCGGTCCACCGTCGGAACCGCCACCGAAATTTACGATTACCTCAAATTGCTTTTCGCCCGTATCGGGAAAACCGTATCGCCCGTATCCGGCAAGGAAGTCAAAAAACATACGACGGAAGATGTTCTGCACTTCCTCGACGCACAACCGGAAGGCAGTCGATGGTTGCTGACGGTACCTTTACCCGTTTCCAAGGACCGTGACACGAAAACGGTATTGAAAATACTGCTCAACCAATCCTATTCAAGGATTTTAACCGGCGGGGAAATACGGGATATCGAAGATATTTTGACTGCGGATATTCCTGTCGATCCCGGTAATGCGGAGCTTATAATCGACCGTATCACCGTATCGAAAGACGAATCCTACCGGCACAGGTTGATCGAATCCGTTGAAACGGCTTTTTTTCAAGGACACGGCTACCTGCACCTGATTGCTTGGCCGTCGGGGGAAAAAACGGTTTTTTCCAATAAGTTCGAAGCGGACGGCATGGAATTTCCCGAACCGTCGGTGCATTTGTTCAGTTTCAACAATCCTTACGGGGCTTGTCCGGTCTGCGAAGGTTTCGGCAGCGTCATAGGTATCGACCCGAAAAAGGTCGTTCCCGATACGGACAAATCGGTCTATGAAAATGCCATTGCCCCTTGGGTGGGCGAAAAATTGGGACAATATAAACAGCAACTGATACGCCACGCGCACCTGTTTGATTTTCCCGTTCATACTCCTTGGAAAGATCTGACCGAAGCCCAACGAAAACTCGTATGGGAAGGCAATGAATATTTCACCGGCCTGAATGACTTTTTCAAGGAAATCGAGGCCAAAAGTTACAAAATCCAAAACCGCGTTTTGCTATCGCGATACCGGGGAAAAACCGTCTGTCCGGCTTGCGGCGGAAAACGTCTGCGCAAAGAGGCTTTCAATGTTTTTGTAGGCGGAAAAAACATCGGTGATTTGGTGGATATGCCGGTCAAAAAATTGCAAAACTTTTTCGACAACTTAATCCTGACCCCGCGGGAAGAACAAATCGCCGGAAGGATTTTGAAAGAAATCCGTTCCCGCCTTTCGTACTTGGATAATGTCGGCTTGGGCTATCTGACCCTCAACCGGACCATGGCTTCCCTGTCGGGCGGCGAAAGTCAGCGCGTACGGTTATCGGTCTCGTTGGGAAGCGGTTTGACAGGTGCCGTTTACGTTCTGGACGAACCCAGTATCGGGCTGCACCAACGCGATACCGGACGTTTGATACGTATTTTGGAAACCCTGCGTGATCAAGGAAACACGGTAGTAGTCGTTGAACACGAAGAAGCCGTTATGCGCGCCGCCGATTATATTATCGATATGGGGCCGGGGGCCGGTATTTTCGGCGGCGAAGCGGTGGCAAGCGGCCGTTTTGACGATATTCTCGCGGCGGATACACTCACCGCTGCATATTTATCCGGCAAAAAAACCATTCCCGTTCCGGAAATACGAAGAACTTCTCCCGATTTCATCGCCCTGTCGGGCGCACGGCATAATAACCTGAAAAATATCGATATCCGCTTCCCTTTGCACACCCTTACGGTGGTAACGGGCGTCTCCGGCAGCGGAAAATCGAGCCTGATCATCGACACGTTGTATCCCGCACTGCACAAACTTATCCATCGTCACGGGCCGCAAGCCGGGGAACACTCGGGCATCGAAGGCGCTTGGAAAAAGCTTAAAAACATCGAATATATCGGACAGCAAACCGGCGGCAGGTCGTCCCGGTCGAATCCGGCAACTTACATCGGCGTTTATGACGAAATACGTCAATTGATGGCCGCACAAAAACGCGCCAAATTATCCGGTTTCCAAGCCCGGCATTTCTCGTTTAACGTACCCGGCGGCCGCTGCGAAACCTGTAAAGGCGAAGGCACCGTTACCATCGAAATGCAGTTTATGGCCGATGTCAAAATCACTTGCGAAACCTGTGAAGGAAAACGCTTCAAAGACGACGTGCTCAAAGTCACTTTTGCCGGCAAAAATATCTACGAAATCCTGGAGATGAGCGTCGATGAAGCCGTGATTTTTTTCGAACAAAACGGGCAACCGAAAATCGTCGAAAAACTACGCATCCTGCAAGATACCGGGATGGGCTATGTCAAACTCGGGCAATCCACTTCCACCTTATCGGGCGGTGAACTGCAACGGCTGAAACTGGCATCCTTCCTCCTTCGCGGAAACCGTATGGACCAGACCCTCTTTATCTTTGACGAACCGACCACCGGCTTGCATTTCCACGACATACATAAACTCCTGAAAGCATTCGACAAACTCATCGAAAACGGCCACAGCCTGGTTGTCATCGAACATAATTTGGAAGTTATCAAAAGCGCCGATTACATCATCGACCTCGGACCCGAAGGCGGCGACGAAGGCGGATACCTCGTTTTTCAAGGAACTCCCGAAGCACTCGTCGAAGACGGAAAATCGCTTTTGGCACCTTATTTGAAGGAAAAATTGCGAAAAAAATAATAACTTGTTGCCTAAATTCATCCGTATGAAAAAAATTTTATTCCTTTTCATATCATTGATTATTACCGTCGCCAATGCACAAAATTATTCCCGCCGGCATTTGAAAACCAAGGACAGCCTGCAACTGGTCAAAGCCCTGGATACGTATTTCGATATGAGTATCAATCAAAATTGGGACGGCGTGCTGGATAGAATTTATCCCGGCATTTTCACAATTACGCCCCGTGACCAAATGAAAAAAATGTTGATCAATGCCACGGGAAACCAAAGTATGCGACTGATTTTCCGTAAGCCGGAGCATATCCGTATAGACCCCGGAATATTGGAAAAAGACGGAAAAAAATATGTTTTGATAGATTATGTACAAAATTTCACCATCGTTTTTCATCCCCGGAACAAGGAAAACAAAGCCGCCTTCGAAGGGCGAATGAAATACACGCTCTACGATTTAAAGAAAAAATACGGTGAAGAAAACGTCCATCCCGGCTCCGACGATAATATTTTTCATCTGTCGCTTCACAAACATATGCTGGCCGTATATCTGCCCGATAAACAACAATACTTTTTTATCGATTACGGAACACAAACCCCCAAAGCAATGATGTTGCAATCTTTGTTTGACGATGAATTATTGAAATATTTCAACGAAAAAATCCAATCGGAACAAAACCCTTGATTATGCACCGGATTTCCACATATCTGCTACTGATTTTACTGGTCAATTTATTTTTCACTTGGGAAGGTTTGAACAACCATTCCTTTCTTGAGAAATACAAATTCAATATCGGCGCCGTCAAACGCGGAGAATACTACCGCCTGATTACCGGTACATTTCTGCATGCCGGCTGGGGGCATTTCTTTTTCAATATGTTGACTTTATACTTTTTCTATTCCCCCGTGGAAAAAGTGACCGGTTCGTTCCAAGCTTTGTTAATCTATTTGGCCGGCGGATTTTTCGGGAATTTATTGGCTTACTATTTTCATCAAAATGACGACCGGTATTCCGCCGTCGGTGCTTCCGGTGCTGTTAATGCCATAGTTTTCGCGACCATTTTGCTGTATCCGGGGATGAAAATTTATATTTTACCTATCCCCTTCCCCATTCCGGCTTATGTTTATGCCGTCGGGTATTTGCTCTACACCACGTTCGGGATGAAAAAACAATTGGGAAATATCGGTCACGAAGCCCATTTCGGCGGTGCCGGTACGGGTATTTTGCTGACTTTATTGACACACCCGGAAATTGTCGACGTGCATCCTTTATTGACGCTTTTACTCGTAGTTGTCGTAGCAGGCGGATTTTTCTACATTCGTTCGAAGAAAGTATATTGATATGAAAATACGACGGTTGTTTCCGTGGTTATTGCTCGGATTGATATTGATCACGCAACAAAATTTCGCCCAACGACGGCGCGTAAAACGGCTGACCAAAGCTTTTCTGCACGCACCCGCCCTCGAAGGCGCGTTGACCGGCATCCGCATCGAACGTTTGGACAAAAACCGCATTCTGGCCTCGGTCAATGCGGACAAATTGTTTATTCCCGCCTCCACAATGAAAACCCTGGCGGTATTCAACGCCTTGCAGGATTTGGGAAAGGATTTTCGCTGGCATACGGAATTTCTGATCAACGGAAACATACGTAACGACACCCTTTACGGCAACCTTATCATTCGCGCTCACGGAGACCCCACTTTCGGCGGTCCGCGAATGGGCGAAGACTGGAAACAACTGACCGACAGCCTGATCACACGCATCCAATCCCTCCACATCCGTGTTATCCGCGGCGATTTGATCCTGCAACAAAACGGCGATTGGTATCCCGCTCCCGGCAGTTGGCCCGTAGAAGATATCGGCACGTATTACGGTACCGGCGCCTGGAGTTTCAATTTCAACGACAATAAAATGCGCATCACGATGCGCCAAAATCCGCGTACGGGCGCACCGGTGCAGGTCGTTGCGTTACATCCGGACATTCCCGGCTATACCTACCGCAACCGTGTTGTGAGCGGAAAACCCGGCACGGGAGACGAGGCCTATCTCTACGGAGAACCGACACAATATTTTCGTACGCTCATAGGCGAAATCGAACCGGGAGACAGCCTTTTCGACGTCAAAGCGGGCATTCCGAATCCGCCTTTGTCCTACTTGCGCCTGCTAAAGATTTTCCTTGAAAGGAAAAACATCGGTCTTACGGGAACGCCCCGTATCGAAAACAACTTCAGAAAATATCCCGGTGAAAAAATCCTCCTGGACAAAACTTCCGCAGCACTCATCGATATTGCCAAAACCACGCTGAATTTCAGCGTCAACCATTATGCCGAAGCAATGATGCGCCTGATCATCGAAAAAAACCGTCCCGCCGACGGCTATATCGACAAAGACAGCCTCAATGCCTATTTCCGTCGCCGCGGTTTCCGGCTTATCGATTTGGAAGACGGAAGCGGCTTGGCTCCCGACAACCTGATTGCCCCGCAAGAATACACCGCCTTCCTCAAACGCCTGGTTCGACGCAACGGTTTGGCTTATGTGCTCGATATTCTGCCCCACGCCGGAGAAGAAGGCTATGCGCGGTATTTCCTCGCCGGACACCCGGAAAACGCCCGGCTTTGGCTCAAAAGCGGTTCGGTCAGCAAAGTGCGGAATTATACCGGCATTTTCCAAGGGAAATCCGGGCATTACTACGTGTTTGCCATTATGGTCAATCATTTCAAAACCTCACATAAAGCCGTCAAAAAGGCCATTGAAAAATATTTGGATAA
>CAYUQW010000051.1:0-9115 GCA_964446985.1 uncultured Flavobacteriaceae bacterium | reverse complement strand
GGAACGTATCGATCCGCGATGGGAAAAATTGAATAAACTTTTGAATAACGATAAAACCGAATAACAATGGCACATCCCAAGAAAAGACAATCGAGAGCACGCAGAAATAAGCGTAGAACACATTACAAATTGCGTTTACCTCAAATCGCCATCGACCCTAAAACGGGTGAAGCGCATTTGTATCACCGTGCGCATTGGCACGAAGGAAAATTGTATTACCGCGGAAAAGTTCTCTTCGATCCCGAAGCGGCGGAAGAGTAAAATTGTCCCGGTAGGACGCAAAAACATAGAACAAAACTTGCATTTCATTAGTGAAGTGCAAGTTTTTTATTGCGCTGAAAATGACGGGAAATGAGCGTTTTTCCACCTGAAAATCAGCTTTTTTGCGCAAAAAACGATTATTTTTTGGCGATTTTCCGTAAATTTTCATACCTTGCCCGTGAAAAGAACACCCGAAAAAATATTATCGTATGGACTTAAAGGAAATTCAAAATTTGATAAAATTCGTTGCCAAATCAGGTGTAAGTGAAGTGAAATTGGAGACGGGTGATGTGAAAATCATCATTAAAAACACACCCGATGTCAAAATCACCACGGTGGCTCAGCCCGAAGTTCCGCAAGTGGTTACACCTGCCGTAACGCAACCGGCGGCTCCGGCTGTTCCCGAACCGGCACCCGCCGAAACCAAGAAAGAAGACGAATCCAAATACGTAACCATCAAGGCACCCATTATCGGTACATTCTACCGCCGTCCTGCACCTGACAAGCCGCCCTACGTGGAAGTGGGCGACATTGTCAAACCGGGAGATACGGTCTGTCTGATCGAAGCGATGAAATTGTTTAATGAAATCGAATCCGAAGTACACGGGAAAATCGTTAAGGTGTTGGTGGAAGACGCTTCACCGGTGGAATATGATCAACCGCTTTTCCTGGTAGAACCGATGTAATTCGAACAGCCTATGTTTAAGAAAATATTGATAGCCAATCGTGGTGAAATTGCGCTGCGGATTATCCGGACGGCAAAAGAAATGGGCATAAAGACGGTGGCGGTGTATTCCAAAGCCGATGCAAACGATTTGCACGTGCGTTTCGCCGACGAAGCGGTGTGTATCGGGCCGGCACCGAGCAACCAATCCTATTTGAATATTCCCCATATCATTGCCGCTGCCGAAATTACCAATGCCGATGCCATTCACCCCGGTTACGGTTTTCTGGCGGAAAATTCCAAATTCGCCAAGATTTGTCTGGATCACGGCATTAAATTTATCGGCCCTTTGCCGGAAATGATCGACAAAATGGGTGATAAAGCCACGGCCAAAGAAACGATGAAAGCGGCCGGTGTTCCCGTAGTTCCCGGTTCCGACGGTATTTTGGAATCCTACGAAGAAGCCGAGAAACTGGCCGATGAAATAGGGTATCCCGTAATGCTCAAAGCCACGGCAGGCGGCGGAGGAAAGGGCATGCGCGCCGTATGGTCGAAAGACGAACTGAAAAAAGCTTGGGAAACCGCCCGTCAGGAAGCGAAAGCGGCCTTCGGTAACGACGGCATGTATATGGAAAAACTCATTGTCAATCCCCGGCATATCGAAATCCAAATCATCGGTGATCAGTACGGCAAAGCGGCGCATCTTTCCGAACGCGATTGTTCCGTGCAACGAAGGCATCAAAAACTGATCGAAGAAACCCCTTCGCCTTTTATGACCGACGAATTGCGGGAGAAAATGGGCGAAGCGGCCGTCAAAGCGGCGGAAGCCATCAACTATGAAGGTGTGGGAACCGTTGAATTCCTGGTGGATAAGGACCGGAATTTCTATTTTATGGAAATGAATACGCGTATCCAGGTGGAACATCCTATCACCGAGCAAGTAATCAATTACGATTTGATTCGCGAACAAATCAAGGTGGCGGCAGGCATTCCGATTACGGGAAAAAATTATTATCCCAAAATGCATTCCATCGAGTGCCGCATCAATGCCGAAGATCCTTTCAACAACTTCCAGCCTTCTCCCGGAAAAATCACTTCCTTTCACGCGCCGGGCGGTCACGGAATCCGCGTCGATACGCACGTCTATGCCGGCTATACCATCTCTCCTTACTACGATTCGATGATAGCCAAACTCATCGCAACGGCCCAAACGCGCGAAGAAGCCATC
Organism: uncultured Flavobacteriaceae bacterium; assembly: GCA_964446985.1. Lineage (GTDB taxonomy): Bacteria > Bacteroidota > Bacteroidia > Flavobacteriales > Flavobacteriaceae > JAADED01. The sequence goes on along the minus strand of CAYUQW010000051.1, from coordinate 6,962 downwards.
GTTAAAATGAAACGTGCTTTGGAAGAATTTGTTATTGAAGGCGTGAAGACCACCATTCCGTTCCACCGGCAAGTTATGGACGATCCCGCTTTTGTGTCGGGGGAATATACGACCAAATTTTTGGAAGATTTCAAACTGAAAAAAATTGACGAATAATCAACGGGTACAAATTAAAAGGGCGTCTGTAAAAAGGACGCCTTTTTTTGTGTTTTTTTATCGAAAAATGATTTTTGACATTATTTCGAGAAATCGATTTTTTAAATTGTAAAGCTAAAAATACCGGAATTATGAGTGATACAAAGAAAAGAGTTTATGTTTTTACGTCAGGACGTGTTGACGGAGATGCTTCTTTACGGAATTTATTGGGCGGAAAAGGTGCCAATTTGGCCGAAATGAGAAAAATCGGTGTGCCCGTTCCTTCGGGTTTTACCATTACGACCGATGTCAGCACCGAATATGAAAAACTGGGGAAAGATAAAATCATTGCCTTGTTAAAGCCCGAGGTTGAGGAAGCCATACATTTGATAGAAAAAGATATGGGCGCCAAGTTCGGCGATCCGGAAAATCCTTTGTTGGTATCTGTTCGTTCGGGAGCACGAGTTTCTATGCCCGGGATGATGGATACGGTGTTGAATCTGGGATTGAACGACGAAACGGTCAAAGGTTTGGCCCGGAAAACCGGAAACGAGCGTTTTGCTTGGGATTCCTATCGACGTTTCGTGCAAATGTTCGGTGATGTCGTCTTGGGAATGAAGCCCGAATCCAAGGAAGATATCGATCCTTTCGAAGCGATTATGGACGAATTGAAGGAGCGGAAAGGGTATAAATCCGATACGGATATGACCACGGAAGATTTGAAATATTTGGTGTCGGAATTCAAAAAAGCCATTAAGAAACAAACCGGTAAAGATTTTCCCGATGATCCGTGGGAACAATTATGGGAAGCCATTCTGGCCGTTTTCCGCAGTTGGAATAACGAACGGGCCATCAAATACCGCGAATTGAACAATATACCGCACGATTGGGGAACCGCCGTGAATGTCCAGGCGATGGTCTTCGGTAATATGGGGGACAATTCGGCAACCGGCGTGGCCTTTACGCGTGACGCGGCTACGGGAGAAAAGATTTTTAACGGCGAATATCTGATCAATGCCCAGGGAGAAGATGTGGTGGCCGGTGTACGAACCCCGCAACAAATCACCTTGGAAGGTTCCCGTCGTTGGGCAAAACTTCAAGGAATTCCGGAAGAAGAACGCAAGGAAAAATATCCTTCCCTGGAAGAAACGATGCCCGAAGTTTACAAGCAATTGTATGATATTCAGGAACGCCTGGAAAAACATTACCGGGATATGCAGGATATGGAATTTACCATTCAGGACGGCAATTTGTGGCTGTTGCAAACGCGTAACGGCAAGCGTACCGGTATGGCGATGGTCAAAATCGCGATGGATATGCTGGATGAAGGCCTGATAACGGAAGAAGAAGCTTTGATGCGTGTGGATCCGGAAAAATTGAACGAATTGTTGCATCCCGTTTTCGATAAAAATGAGGTAAAGAAAGCCAAAGTATTGACCCAAGGCCTTCCTGCATCGCCCGGAGCCGCCACGGGAAAAATCGTCTTCTTTGCCGATGAAGCCGAGAAATTGGCCGCGCAAGGCGAAGATGTCATTTTGGTTCGTATAGAAACTTCGCCCGAAGATTTGGCCGGTATGCACGCCGCCAACGGTATTTTGACGGCACGCGGAGGAATGACTTCACACGCAGCGGTCGTGGCACGCGGTATGGGAAAAACCTGCGTGGCGGGCGCAGGCGAATTGAACATAGATTACAAAAAACGTACGGTCAAAGTCGGTGATACGGAACTCAAAGAAGGCGATTGGATTTCGTTGGACGGTTCCACCGGCGAGGTCTTTTTGGGTAAAATCCACGCAACCGACGCCCAAATGGACGAAGCTTTCAACAAATTGATGCAGTTGGCCGACAAATATGCCCGTTTGTATGTACGTACCAACGCCGATACACCGCATGATGCCGCCGTGGCACGCAAGTTCGGGGCAAAAGGTATCGGCTTGTGCCGTACGGAACATATGTTTTTCGAAGATGACAAAATCATCGCTATGCGCGAGATGATTTTGGCCGAAGACGAAGAAGGCCGCAAAAAAGCTTTGGCCAAACTCTTGCCTATCCAACAAAAAGATTTCGAAGGCATTTTCGAAGCAATGCAAGGTTTTCCCGTAACGGTTCGTTTGTTGGATCCGCCTTTGCACGAATTCATTCCGCACGATGAAGAAGGACAACGTGAAATGGCCGAAGTGATGGGCGTTCCGTTGGAAAAAATCAAAGAAAAGGTGGAAGAACTGTCCGAATTCAATCCGATGCTCGGTCACCGCGGATGCCGTTTGGGCAATACCTATCCCGAAATTACCGAAATGCAAACCGAAGCAATACTCGAAGCGGCGATGCAACTGAAAAAACGCGGTATCGATGCCCGTCCCGAAATTATGGTTCCGCTTGTCGGAATTAAAAAAGAGATGGAAATGCAGAAGGAAATTATCCAACGTACCGCCCGGAAAGTTTTCGATAAATACGGCGTGGAAATAGATTTCAAAATCGGTACGATGATCGAAATTCCGCGTGCCGCACTGACGGCCGACGAAATTGCCGAACCTGCCGAATTTTTCTCTTTCGGTACCAACGATTTGACGCAAATGACCTTCGGATATTCGAGGGATGATGCCGGAAAATTCCTGAAAATTTACAAGGAAAAAGGTATTCTGAAAGACGATCCTTTCGAAAAACTGGATCAGGAAGGCGTCGGTCAATTGGTGAAAACGGCCGTCGAAAAGGGTAAGAAAACACGTCCCGGTATTTCATTGGGTATTTGCGGTGAACACGGCGGCGAGCCGTCATCCATCGACTTTTTCCATCGTGCCGGATTGCACTACGTCAGTTGTTCGCCTTTCCGCGTTCCCATTGCCAGACTGGCGGCGGCTCAGGCGGCTATCAGAAATAAATGATTTAATCTTGTGAGACTGAAAATGTCCGTCGAAAGGCGGGCATTTTTTTATTGGTTCATCTGAAGTAATTCGTCAAAAATTTTTCTGTCGGACGAGAGACGCGGAACTTTATGTTGGCCGCCGAGTTTGTCGTGTTTTTTCAACCAGTTGTAAAAAAGGCCGGGTTTGGCCATGTGGATTTTAAGCGGTTTCAACGAGATATTGTTACGCCTTTTGACTTCGTAATCGGAGTTGAGTTTTTGGAGTTCGTTGTCCAACATTTTTTCAAAATCCGCGAGATTTTCCGGCGGACGGGCAAATTCGACAAGCCATTCGTGGAAACCTTTCGTTTTTTCCGTAGGAAAAACCGGCGCTACCGTGTAATCGACGATTTCCGTTCCGAAGTGCCGCGCCGTTTCCGCCAAAGCTTTGTTGGTATTGTCTTCGATGACTTCTTCGCCTACGATATTGATGAAATATTTGGTTCTTCCCGTCAGTTCGAAGCGGTAGGGTCGTGTGGAAACAAACCGCACCGTGTCGCCGAGAATATACCGCCACAATCCCGACGCCGTGGAGATAACCATAGCATAATTGACACCTTCGCGTATGCCTTCCAAGGGAATAACATTTTCCGATGACGTCCCGCGGAAATCTTCCATAGGAATAAATTCATAGAAAATCCGGTAGTCCAATGTCAGGATGAAAGGTCTTTCGTTCAAATCGTCCTGAAAACCGAAAAAGCCTTCGGACGCATTGTAGATATTCATATAATTTATCGGCTTTCCTATCAATTTTTCAAAACGGTTTCGATACGGTTCGAAATCGATGCCGCCGTGGAAAAATACTTCCAGTTCAGGCCATATATCAATCAAATGTTTTTTGCCCGTATAATCGAGTAAGCTTTTGATTAGCAATAAGTACCACGAGGGAATACCGGCAATTCCGCGGATATCTTCTTTGGAGGTTTTACGTACGATCTTATCGATTTTTTCTTCCCAATCTGGGAGGAGGGCAATGTTTTCTTCCGGTTCGCTTCGCATTTCGGCCCAAAAAGGCAGTAAATCGATCATAATGCCGGAGAGATCGCCGATGATTATTTCGCTTTGTTGTTTTTGTTTGATCGAGCCGCCGAGTTTCAATATCTTTCCGCCGAAAAGTTTGGTGTTTTCATTATTTTGCAGATAAGCCATCAGCATATCTTTACCGCCGCGGTAGTGACAATCTTCCAGAATTTCCGCCGAAATGGGAATGAATTTGCTTCGTGTCGATGTCGTTCCGCTGGATTGGGCAAAATATTTGATTCGCCCGGGCCAGAGAATATCCGGTTGACCGTTGATCATTTTTTCGATGTACGGATGCAATACCGAATAATCCGTTAATGGAAGTTTACTGTTGAATTTATTATAGGAATCGATTTGGTCGAATTCATATTTTCGTCCGTATTCCGTATTTTTGGCTTTACGGATGAGAAATCGAAATTGTTCTTCCTGCAGTTTTTCGGGCGCCGTAAAATAATTTTTCCATTCGCTTTGTCTCCGCAGAAAAAATAATCCGGCAAGGCGGTTGATAACGGGGCTAAACATTTCTTATCTTTATGCCATTAAAAATATGATTTTTTTATGAAACGGGAATTTGCCCTAAGAAAGATGGATGCCGAAGCCTCGGAGCCGGTAAGATATTTTCTGGATTTGAAGGATGATTTCTTGATAGTCAATGAGATAATCGGCAGGGAAATCAATATAAAACATGTGGGATACGAATGTAAATCCTGCGGGTCGGACGAGCCCGTATATGCCCATGGATTTTGCAAAAAGTGTTATTTCGAATCGCCTTATGCCGGAAGTTGGATCATTCATCCCGAGAAGAGTACGGCGCATCTGGGCATTGCCGACCGTGACCTGTCGGTGGAAAAGGCGATGCAGTTGCAGCCGCATTACGTCTATTTGGCACGGACCTCACAAGTGAAAGTCGGTGTTACGCGGGTGGCACAGACGCCCAACCGATGGATTGACCAAGGTGCCGACGAAGCTTTGGCTTTTATGGAGGTTCCCAACCGCTATTTGGCCGGTGAAGCCGAAGTGGCGCTGAAACAGCATATCTCCGACAAGACCAACTGGCGGGCGATGTTGAAACCGAACGGAGGAGGAGAGGATCTGACAAAGATCTTGCAGGAATTGAAGCGGCATTTGCCCGGTAATTTGCTACCGTATCTGCTGCCGGAGCCCTTGCATTTTGCTTTTGTCTATCCCGTGGAAAAATTTCCGGCAACGCTCAAACAATTGAAGCTGAATTTGAATGAATTTTCGGGAAAACTGGCGGGAATCAAAGGGCAGTACTGGATTTTCGAAGACGGAACGGTATGGAATGTTCGCAATCACGAATCTTATGTGATTGAAATGGAAGTGCTATGAAGATGACATTTACCGATATGCTGGGCCGGACGTTGCAACCGGATTTTCCGCCGCAGAGGATAGTGTCGTTATTCCCCTCGCAGACGTTTTTGCTGGCTTCATTGGGCTTGGACGAAGAAGTTGTAGGCTTGACGCGTTTTTGTAAATATCCCGAAGGTTGGAAGAAACGCAAGCGGGTCGTCGGCGGGACAAAAGATTTCAGACAAGACCGGATTGAGGCACTGAAACCGGATTTGATTTTGGCCAATAAAGAGGAGAACACCAAGGAAGGTATCGAAGCCTTGGCGGAAAAATTTCCCGTTTACGTTTCCGATGTGGTAAGCTGGGAAGACAATTTGCGTTTTACGGAAGATACCGGACGCTTGACCGGAAGGATTGATAAAGCCTCGGAAATATTGGAGCAAATGGAGGCCAAACGGAAGAAAATTGCGGAATTAACCGGGGAAAAACGCCGTGTTGCTTATTTTATATGGAAAGATCCGTGGATGTTGGCTGGTAAAAATACTTTTATCGATACGATGTTGTCATTGAACGGATGGGAAAATATTGCCCGCAGTGACGAACCGCGCTATCCCGCAATCGATATCGAAGAAGTGAAAAAACGTCGTCCGCAACTGATTTTACTGGCTTCGGAGCCATATCCTTTCAAGGAAAAACATCGCGGGTTTTTCGAGCAAAATTTTCCCGGTGCGCGTGTTTTGAATGTGCCGGGAGAACCGTTTACCTGGTTCGGATCTTATCCGTTGAAAGGTTTTGATTACTTCGAAAAATTTCAAAAAATTATAAACGATGCATACTAAACAAGAGAAAATGGAGGCTTTCGGGCGATTGCTCGATATTATGGACGATTTGCGTAAAGGTTGTCCCTGGGACCGCAAGCAGACTTTCGATACGTTGCGGCATTTGACCATCGAAGAAGTGTATGAATTGTCCGATGCCATTTTGGATAAAAATTTCGATCAAATCAAAGAAGAGGCCGGAGATATCCTGCTGCATTTGGTTTTCTACGGAAAATTGGGCGAAGAGCAGGGAAAATTCGATATGGCCGATATTGCCGATCATATATCGGAAAAATTGATCAAGCGCCATCCGCACATTTACGGTGACGTCCGGGTTACCGATGCCGACGAGGTCAAACGGAATTGGGAGAAATTGAAAATGAAGGAGGGCAAAAAATCCGTTTTGGAAGGGGTTCCGCGTTCGTTGCCGGCGATGATCAAGGCGATGCGGATGCAGGAAAAAGCCGCGGGCGTCGGTTTCGACTGGCCCGATAAGGCGTCGGTGTGGAAAAAAGTCGAAGAGGAAATGGCCGAACTCAAACGGGCGGAAGAGCAAAACGATCCGGCGGCCGTGGAAGACGAATTCGGCGATTTGTTGTTTTCCCTGATCAATTATGCCCGGTTTTTGGGGATTAATCCCGAAACGGCATTGGAAAAAACCAATAAAAAATTCAAGCGGCGCTTTGAAAAAATCGAAGCGGAGGCCGGGAAGCAAGGCAAAAAAATTCACGAGATGTCATTGGAGGAAATGGATGCCGTCTGGAATCGCGAAAAAA
>CAYUQW010000050.1:6671-9295 GCA_964446985.1 uncultured Flavobacteriaceae bacterium | reverse complement strand
AACTCCAAAATCAATTCCGTATTCTACGGCTCTTGGGGCCGTGGCGGCGGTACGGGTGGTATCGGTAAAATCAACGGCGCAAAATATTACTACGGCACCTTCCGTGATCCGCAAACGGGTCTTGTACGTTTCGACGATATTTACGCCTGGAACAGCGGTCAATCCGTGCCTGACTTCGGTGCCGACAGATCCCCCGACAGTGACGGACTTTATACCAATACGGCCAGCGACGGTATAAGTCGCCGTGCATCGATGAACAGCCATGACTGGTACGGAACCATCATCAACTACAAAAACCAACTGACCGAAAACCTGAATTTCAGTGTCGGTTTGGACTATCGTAAATACAAAGGTTATCACTACCGCGTCGTAAACAATGTGTTGGGTGCCGACCGCTACCTGGACAACAGCGACGTAAACAACCCCAACCACTATATCACGCCCGATCAATTCGTAGAAGCCAATCCGGCTTGGAATCCTTTCATCGATATCCTCGGACAACAAAAAATCGTTTACTTCAATGTCGGTAAAGTGAATTGGCTCGGTTTCTTCGGTCAAGTGGAATACAGCACCGATAAATTGTCCACCTTTGTTCAAGGCTCCTGGTCACGACAAGGCTTCCAACGTATCGATTATTTCAAATATGCCGATAACGACCCGATGCAAACCTCCAAATGGGTCAACCTTCCCGGCTACAACCTCAAAGGTGGTGCCAACTACAACATCAACGACAAACACAATGTCTTCATCAACGCCGGCTTGTACAGCAAACAACCGCTGTTCCGTGCCGTATTCCCCAATTATACGAATGACCCCAACCCCGATCTGACAAACGAAAAAATCAAGGCTTTCGAAGCCGGTTACGGATTCAAAGGGGAAAACTGGAAAATCAATTTGAACTTGTATCACACTACATGGGCCGACCGTTATGCCGTTGCCAAAGCGCGCATAAACCATACGCGTGTACAAGGAAAAATGTTCGGTGTTACCGAAGTTCATAAAGGGGTTGAATTGGAAACACGCGCCCACTACGGCAAATTCCGTTTCAACGGTATGCTTTCCGTGGGAGACTGGAGATATACCAAAGACGTAAATGTCGATTTCTATGATCAAAATAACCAATACGTTCAAAGCGGCACCGTTTATCTGAAAAACGTCAAAGTGGGTAACGACCCGCAATTCACCGCCGCTTGGGGTGTCCGATACAATCCCGTTCAAGGCCTGTACTTCGATGTACGCCAGTTCTATGTGGATAAATTGTACGCCAAAATCGACTTGAACTCGTTCCAAGATCCCAATAACAAAGGTTCGTTGCAACTGCCCGATTACAGCCTGGTGGATGCATCGGCCACGTATAAATTCGACATCAAAAACTTCGGAAAATTCTCCGTACGTTTGAGCGTCAATAACATCTTTAACAAAACCTACATCTCCGAATCCGATACCAATATCTTTGCCAATCCGGGCGATCAAACCTGGAATGGTATAAGCGTCAACAACCGTGTATTCTTCGGATGGGGAAGAACCTGGAGATTGAGCTTCAAAGTTCGATTCTAAAAAAACAATTAACCTGATTTCACAAAACCGCCTCTCTCCGGGGCGGTTTTTTTTACAATAAACGCAAATCAAAGCACGTTGTAATTAATACTTTATTACTACATTTGTAAAAAAATAACTACCATGGACCAAACAACCAACACGGATCAATTCTTTGGCAATGCGGGATACCCAAACGAACCCGAAAAAAACAACAGAGGCTTGTTAATTTTAGTCGGATTATTGGCTCTGGCATTAATCGGCCTGGGAATATCCTATTATTTTACCTACTCCAATCTTAAAAAAGTCAATCAGGAATTGGTGGAAGATAAAAACGGCCTAATCGACGATTTGAACGAGTTGAAAGTCGAATATAATAACATCCAAGAAGAAAATTCTGGATTGAAATCCGAAGTGGATTCGGCCAAAACCAAAATCGATCAATTGATCGAAGAACTGAAAAAAACCAAAAAGGCCGACGCCATCCTGATCAGGAAATACCGCCGTCAGGTTTATGCCTTGCGTCATCGTCTTAAAAAATTGTTGAAAGAAGTCGATTCGCTCAAAACCGCCAATGCCGTGCTGACGGTGAAAAACGACAGCTTGGGACAGGAGCTTACCAAAGCCAACGAGTTTAACCAAAAAGTGGTGGAAGAAAACAAAGCTTTGAGCGAAACGGTTAAAAAAGCCAAATATCTTGCCGCCACCAACATCAAGGCCGACGGTGTCCGTATCAAAAACAACGGTAAAGTGGTGGAAACAAGTCGCGCCCGTCGTGCCGACCAAATCCGCGTATGCACCACCTTGCCCGCCAATCCGGTCTTGGAACCCGGTCCGCAAACCCTGTATGTACAAATCGTCAATCCCAAAGGAGATGTCATCGGAAGCAAAGATGTTATCAGCGTGGAGGGGCAAGACAAAATCATCAGCGGATCGAAGCAATTCCAATACGAAGGACAAAATGTCGATATCTGTATTTATGTAGTTCCCGAAAACAAAAAAGAAGAAATCGTCAAGGGAGAATATATGGTAACCTTTTTCCATAACGGCGAAAGTGTGGGAACGGCCAATTTCAAATTGAAATAAAA
>CAYUQW010000050.1:0-6571 GCA_964446985.1 uncultured Flavobacteriaceae bacterium | reverse complement strand
AAAGGCTATCTTTGACGACGCAAAGACAGCCTTTCTTTTTTTGCATCGAAATTCCTTGAATATGAGTGAAAACAATTTCAAACAAATCGTTTCGCACGCCAAAGAATACGGCTTTGTTTTTCCTTCCAGCGAGATTTACGACGGTCTTTCCGCCGTTTATGATTACGGTCCCAACGGCGTTTTGCTGAAAAACAATATCCGCACGTATTGGTGGAAATCCATGGTGCAACTGCACGAAAACATTGTCGGACTTGACTCGGCCATTTTCATGCATCCGCGCGTGTGGAAAGCCTCAGGCCATGTCGATGCGTTCCACGACCCGATGATTGACAACAAAGATTCCAAAAAACGCTACCGGGCCGATAATCTCATCGAAGATCATATCGCCAAAATCGAAGCGAAAATCGACAAAGAGATAAAAAAAGCCCGCAAACGTTTCAAGGAAAATTTCGACGAAGAAAAATTTCTCGCCGAATCACCGCGTGTGGCCAAATACCGCAGGCAAATCGAAGAAATTTCGGAAAGATTGAACCGCGCACTAAAATCCGGGGATTTGGCCGCTTTGAAAAATCTGATTGACGAACTGGAAATCGCCGATCCGGTCAGCGGCTCGCGTAACTGGACCGACGTCAAACAATTCAACCTGATGTTCGAAACGCAGATGGGTGCTACGGAAGCATCGGCATCATCCTTGTACTTGCGCCCGGAAACCGCCCAGGGAATTTTTATCAATTTCAACAACGTCCTGAAAACCTCACGTATGAAAATCCCGTTCGGGATTGCACAAACCGGAAAGGCTTTCCGTAACGAAATTATCGCCCGTCAATTCATTTTCCGTATGCGGGAATTCGAGCAAATGGAAATGCAGTTTTTCGTCCGTCCGGGCGAGGAAATGCAATGGTACGATTACTGGAAAGAAACACGGCTGAAATGGCATCTGTCCCTCGGATTCGACCAAAACCTCTACCGGTTCCACGATCACGAACAACTGGCCCATTATGCCAATGCCGCTACGGATATCGAGTTTAAATTCCCCTTCGGATTCAAAGAACTGGAAGGCATCCACTCCCGTACGGATTTCGATTTGAGCCGGCATGAAGCATTTTCAGGCAAAAAATTGCGTTACTTCGACCCGGAAACCAAAGAGTCGTACGTGCCGTATGTCATCGAAACCTCCATCGGTTTGGACCGGATGTTCCTGGCCGTGATGTCGGCATCCTACGAAGAAGAAACCCTTCCCGACGGCACTCAACGAACCGTCATGCATCTGCCTGCGATTTTGGCGCCGGTAAAAGCGGGCATTTTGCCTTTGGTCAAAAAAGACGGTTTGGCGGAAATAGCGCGTGAAATTTACGATGATTTGAAATGGGATTTCATGGTTCAATATGACGAAAAAGATGCCATCGGACGACGGTACCGACGTCAGGATGCCATCGGAACGCCCTACTGCATTACCGTCGACCATCAAACCAAAGAAGACGGCACGGTGACATTGCGCGACAGGGACACCATGGAACAGACCCGTATTCCCATTGAATCCCTGAAAGCATTACTCGGCGAAAAACTTTCCCTGCGGAAACACTTGGGCTGATTGCCAATGCTCCGGCATTTGATAGACATCTTTTTCCCGCCTGCTTGCCGTTTGTGCGGTAAACCTCTGCACAGGCACGAAAGTATTATTTGCAATACCTGTCTGGACCGTTTACCTTTTACGGGATATGCATTCGATAATGCCAATAAAGCGGCGCAAGTGCTTCAATCCAAGATAAGGATTTACAAAGCCACTTCGTTGCTGTTCTACAATAAAAACGGTAGCAGCGGAAAGTTGATTCATCTCCTGAAATACCACGGACAAACCGGTATAGGCAAAAAACTCGGTGAACTGACGGCACCCGTATTGGCATCCGACCCGCCCGATATAATCATTCCGATGCCGTTGCATCCCAAGAAATTCCGAAAGCGCGGCTATAACCAAACGGAAACTTTCGGCAAAACAATTGCCCGGAAATTGGGGGCGACCTACCGGGACGATATCCTGCTAAAAACCGTGCATACCGAAAGCCAGACCGCCAAATCTCCTCTGGAACGCTGGAAAAACGTTGCCGGCACTTTTCACGTGGAAAATCCCGGACAACTCCGCGGCCGGCACGTTCTTGTCATCGACGACGTGCTCACCACCGGCGCGACTTTGGCCGCCGCCGTTCAAAAATTGGAACGGGACGACATCCGAATCAGCGTAGCCACGATGGCCTTCAACCGTCCCGAATAAGTATCAGGCCAATGTAGCCACCATCACGGCTTTGATCGTATGCATACGGTTCTCGGCCTCGTCAAAGACAATGGAAGCTTTGCTTTCGAAAACGTCATCGGTAACTTCCATAGCTTCGAGGCCGAATTTCTCATAAATTCGCCGGCCCACTTCGGTGTCCGTATTATGAAAAGCCGGCAGACAGTGCATAAATTTCACTTTGGGATTGCCCGTTTGTTCCAATAACTTCCGGTTGACCTGATAAGGCAATAATTCTTTGATGCGTTTTTCCCAAACCTCGTCGGGCTCGCCCATCGACACCCAAACGTCCGTATAAACGAAATCCACGCCTTTCACCCCTTCGGCAACATCGGAAGTAAGCGTAATCTCCGCACCGGTTTCCGCGGCAATTTCCCTTGCTTTGTTTACAAGATTTTCCTCGGGGAACAAATGCGAAGGCGCCACCATACGCACATCCATCCCCATTTTGGCCGCACCGATAAGCAGGGAATTTCCCATATTGTTGCGTGCATCACCCAGGTAAGCAAACGAAATCTTATGCAACGGCTTATCCGAATGTTCCCGCATCGTCAGGAAATCGGCCAAAATCTGGGTCGGATGAAATTCGTCGGTCAATCCGTTCCATACGGGCACGCCGGCATATTTGCCCAACTCCTCCACAATTTCCTGCCCGAATCCGCGATATTCGATACCGTCATACATACGTCCAAGCACGCGGGCGGTATCTTTCATCGTTTCTTTCTTTCCGATATGGGAACCCGTCGGACCCAAATAGGTTACATTGGCTCCCTGGTCGTGCGCCGCCACTTCAAAGGCACAACGCGTACGCGTGGAAGCTTTTTCGAAAATCAATGCTATATTTTTTCCTTTCAACAAAGGTTTTTCGGTACCGGCATATTTGGCCCGTTTCAAATCGCGCGCCAAATCCAATAAAAATCGTATTTCTCCGGGCGTAAAATCAAGCAATTTCAAAAAATTCCGGTTTTTCAAATTAAAAGCCATAGTGCATCGATTTTTTATTTTTTCAAGTCAAATATGCATATTTTCTTTTAATATCCCGGCTTCATCGGTCATAAAAAATATGCGTAGCTTTGCACAAATTTTTCGATATGTCCATCGAATCGGGGAAAAAACTTCCGGTTATGGAAACCTTTTTGTCAATTCAAGGCGAGGGTTTTCACACGGGAACACCGTCTTTTTTTATCCGGATAGGCGGATGCGACGTCGGATGTCATTGGTGCGATGTGAAGGAAAGCTGGGATCCGGAAAAACATCCCTTGGTTGACGTGGAAAGTATTATCGAACAAATTCCCGATACGGTTGAAACCGTTGTGCTTACCGGCGGCGAACCGACTTCGTACAACCTGACTTATCTTGTGGATTTACTTCACCGGCAAGGAAAAAAAATTCATCTTGAAACTTCCGGAACAGGCACTTTGCCGGAAAAAATCGACTGGTTGTGCCTTTCGCCAAAAAAATTCGAATTGCCCAAACCCGGATTCTACAACCGGGCCGACGAGTTGAAAATCATTGTTTACAATAAAAGCGATTTACAATTCGCCCTTGAACAAGCCGGAAAAGTCCCCGGAAAAACACGCCTTTTCCTTCAACCCGAATGGAGCAGACGCCGGGAAGTACTGGACTTTATCCTGGAATTTTTAATACGAAATCCCGCCTGGAAATTATCCGTTCAAACCCATAAATACATCGGTTTGCCATAAGATTTCTTGGGAAGATTTTATTTTCGTTTATTTTGTAGATTGACAGCTTGTCATTTCAAAGAATTTAGTATATTTGTAACAAACGCAATTCAATAAAAATCAAAAAAATGAAGACACTCAAATCCCTTATTGTGCTGGTTGTTTTCCTCATCAGCGGATTTTATGTCCAAGCACAAAACGATTCCTACAAATGGCAATTCAACATCGGAACGAATGCCGTTGACTTTTATCCTGCCGCCAAGGGTGAAGATCCTTATCTCGGCGGAAAATTATTCGACAATTACTTCAATGTGGACCATTACAATATTGCCTACGCATTGAGCCAATTCCGTGTTGCCCGTTACCTGGGCGATAAATTCAGCCTGTTGGGCAATTTGTCCGTTAACGACATCTCCCGTTACGGCAAAAAAGACGTCAGCAATGCCTTTTGGAGTGCCGATTTGGACTTGAAATACGCTATTTGCAAACCCGAAAAAGCTTTGCAACCTTATGTGCTTTTCGGTGGTGGCTATACGTGGTACGGTCGCGAAGATGCAGGAACTTTGAACGGCGGATTGGGCTTGGAATACTGGCTCAATGACAATTTCGGTTTCTATATCGAAAGTGCCTACAAACATACTTTCGACCCGAACGTTCACAACTATTTCCAACATTCCTTCGGTATTGCCCTTCGTACCGGCGCCAAAGATACCGACGGTGACGGAATTGTAGACAAAAAAGACGCTTGTCCCGAAACACCGGGCCTGAAAAAATTCGACGGATGCCCCGACACCGACGGCGACGGCATCGCCGACAAAGACGATAACTGCCCGAAAGTTCCCGGACTGGAAAAATTCAACGGATGCCCCGATTTTGACGGCGACGGCATCATCGATTCCAATGACAAATGTCCCAAAACGGCCGGTTTGGCCAAATTCAACGGATGTCCCGATACCGACGGCGACGGCGTAGCCGACAATGACGACAATTGTCCCAAAACGCCCGGACCCATCGCTAACCAAGGATGCCCTTGGCCCGATACGGACGGTGACGGCGTAGCCGATAAAGACGATCTTTGCCCGAAAGTAGCCGGACCCGCCGATAACAAAGGTTGTCCCAAAATCACCAAACAGGCACAAGAACAATTGAAAAAATACGCCAAAGTTATTTACTTCAAAACCAACAGTGCCGAATTTACCCAAAAGACTTATCCTATTCTGGAAGCCATCGTGGTTATTATGAAAAAATACCCGGCATCCAAATTCCGTATCGAAGGCCATACCGACAGCCGCGGCTCCGATGCTTACAATATGAAACTCTCGCAACGTCGTGCCGATGCCGTGAAAAATTACCTCGTTGAACACGGTATCTCCGCCGACCGCCTTGAAGCCAAAGGCTACGGCGAAACCAGACCCATCGCCACCAACAAAACGGCTGCCGGTCGCGCCAAAAACCGACGCGTGGAAATCAATTTGATTCAATAATCCGGCTTTTTCCCGGACACTAACGAAATAAAAAGGCACCTTTCACGGTGCCTTTTTTATTTTTTTAATAACTTTACGCTAAAAGATGCCGTATGAAACACGCCGTTTTTCCCGGCTCGTTCGACCCTATCACGCTCGGCCATACCGATGTTATCAACCGCTCGTTGGAACTGTTCGACCGCCTGACCATTGCCGTCGGTATCAATGTGAACAAAAAATATATGTATGACGTCGATCGCAGAATAGCAATGATCAAGGCGATCTACGGCGGACATCCCCGCGTAAGCATTACGTCCTACCGCGGGCTTACGGTGGATTTTTGCCATAAAAACAAGATAGATTATATCGTCCGCGGGCTTCGCAATCCCAATGATTTCGAATTCGAAAAAGCCATAGCCCAAACCAACCGCAAATTGGGAAATGTGGAGACCGTCTTTTTCCTCACCGGCATCGAGACCTCCCATATCAGTTCGAGCATCGTACGCGATATTCTCCGAAACGGTGGCGACGTATCCGTTTTGGTCCCCAAGGAAATTTTACCGTTCCTATAATGTTTATTGAAGTAACCGGATTATGAAAAAAATTGCCGTTTACACGAGAAATCACTACGACAACAGGGAAAATCTCATTCATTTGGTCCGTTTTCTGGAACAAAAAGGTATCCGCTTGGTGTTGGAACACAACCTGGCCGGCGAACTCAAAAAACATATTTCCTTTGCCCAAACACCAATCCTTTTCAAAGGTTATAAAGACTTGCCGAAAGATACGGATTTGTTTATCTCCTACGGCGGCGACGGCACCATTTTGCGAAGCGCCATTATCATACGCGATTCGGGCATTCCGGTCCTCGGTATCAATGCGGGACGTCTGGGATTTTTGGCACAAATTCCCGAGGAAAAAGCCGTCGATGCTTTGGAAAAATTTCTGACGGGACGATATGTTTTACAACCCCGGAGCCTGTTGCAAGCCCGTACAATCCCCGACAAAGGCAAGCCCGGAGAGTTGAATTTCGCCCTGAACGAAATCACCGTTACCCGGAAAAATTCCACTTCGATGATAAAGGTGGCGGCTTATATCGATGAAGAGTTTCTCAGTTACTACTGGGCCGACGGACTGAT
>CAYUQW010000049.1:0-9330 GCA_964446985.1 uncultured Flavobacteriaceae bacterium | reverse complement strand
AAAAACTTCCCTACGAAATACGATACCAAGGACGACCGCAACAATTTGTTGGATACCGAAACGGTTGAATATGACAATTGCGAATAAAATATGTGCTGTTCCGAACAACGAGCCTTGCCTTCCGGGCGAGGCTTTTTTATTTATTTTTCATAACTTGCAATAAATTTTCACGGCTATGAAAAAAGGACCGCTGTATTTTGCCAAGGTATTGTTATTCGGCGAATACGGTATCATCGAAGATTCCAAGGGTTTGGCAATTCCGTACAATGCTTATAAAGGCGGTTTCAAAAAATCGGATCTGCTTACGGAAAAACAGAAGTGGTCAAACGAGAACCTGAAAAAATTTTATGCTTTTCTCAAA
This sequence comes from uncultured Flavobacteriaceae bacterium, assembly GCA_964446985.1. Lineage (GTDB taxonomy): Bacteria > Bacteroidota > Bacteroidia > Flavobacteriales > Flavobacteriaceae > JAADED01. The sequence continues at coordinate 8,969 of CAYUQW010000049.1, read as the reverse complement.
CAACGGGTTGACGAAAATCCCGGTGTTGTGGATTTGGATTTTGCACAATTTGCCAAGGATTTGGACGAAGGTCTCTATTTCGATTCGAATATTCCCGAAGGTTACGGTGTGGGCAGTTCCGGCGCTATTGTGGCGGCGGTTTACGAGCGTTATGCCCGGAACAAAATTTCCGTTCTGGAAAATCTGACGCGTGAGAAATTGCTCCGCCTGAAAAAGATTTTTGCCTTTATGGAAGATTTTTTCCACGGCAAAAGTTCGGGCTTGGATCCGCTGAACAGTTATTTGAGCGTGCCCATATTGATCGAGTCCAAAGAAGATTTGCAACCGGCAGGTATTCCTCCCCGATCGGGTAAGGAAGGCAAAGGTGCCATTTTCCTTATTGACTCGCAAAGGACGGGCGAAACGGGACCGATGGTTCAAATTTTTATGGAAAAACTCAAAGACGAAGGATTCCGTAAGGTGCTGAAAGACGAGTTTATCAAGCATACCAATGTGTGTGTGCAGGATTTTCTTCAAGGCGATTTTAAGAATCTCATCGGGAATGTAAAGAAACTCTCCACGGTAGTTTACCGCCATTTTCGCCCGATGATACCGGATAATTTGTTGAGCGTTTGGGAAAAAGGCTTGCAAACCGACCGGTATTACCTCAAACTTTGCGGATCCGGCGGCGGCGGTTTTCTGCTGGGTTTCACCGATGATTTTGAGAAAACCAAGGAAGAACTCAAAGACTACAAACTCGAAGTAATCTACCGATTTTGACGGTCATGAAGGGCTTCTTATCCAAACTTTTCGCCCTTTTCCTTACCGTTCGTTTTCAGAATGTTATCGCATTATTGCTGGCTCAATTGCTCGCCGCACATTATATTTTCTCACCGGATTGGCCCTGGCACATTTTGTTGTGGAACAAAGGATTTCTACTGCTGCTTTTGGCAACGGCTTCGGCTGTTTCGGGCGGTTATATCATCAATAATTTCTACAATCACCGGCGCGATTTGATCAACCGGCCGGCCGAAACAATGGTGGCATCGGGCATTTCCGTCGAAAAAAAACTGTACTTGTATTTTCTGCTTAATTTCATAAGTATTGCCTCGGCGTGGCTGATTTCATTCCGTGCTTTTGTGTTTTTCACGGTATATATTTTCCTCATTTGGTTCTACAGCCACAAATTACAGCGAAAACCTTTCGTACACGAAATCTCGGTGTCCTTTTTGATTCTCTATCCTTTCTTCGGGACAATGTTATTTTTCAAACGATGGAATATTTTTATCTTATCGGGTGCGGTTTTGTTTTTTATTACGTTGATAATCAAAGAGTTGATAAAAGATTTTTTGACTTTGAGAGGCGATATGGCCGACCGTATAGAAACCGGATTGATTTATGCCGGTGAAAAGAAAATTCATCATTTGGTACATATATTGACGCTAACGGCTATCATCATCGCGTTGATGTTAATTTTTCTTCGTTTTCCTCCCGTGTTCAAATACTTTTTGGCCGGATATATCGTTATGTTGGCATATATCAACCGACTTTTTGTCCGCAAACAATATGACAAGGCCTATTTGGGAATAAAATTTGTTATAATAGCAGGAATTATTTGGATCATTTTCTATCGATAAAAAAACAGGTTATGAAAAAGTATTTTTTAGTATTAATCGGATTGTTGATTGTCAGCGGCTCTTGTGTTTCCAAGAAGAAATATGACGAATTGCAAGAACGCTACAATACCGATCACGCCACATTGTCGGATTTGCAGGAAGAGAACGACAGCCTGCGAAATATCAGCAACAAGTTCGGACACGACCTGCAAACGTGCCGCGACGAACTGGCCCGTCTGAAAAAGGATTATCAAACCCAACAACAATTGTATGCATCTATGGAAAGCGCCTACAAAAATTTGCAGGCCTCCTATGATGCGTTGAGTAAAAAAAGTTCGGCGGCCTTGGAAGCACAATCCATCAAAACGCGTGAATTGTTGCGCGATTTGGATATCAAACAGAAAAAATTGGCCGAAGAAAAAGAAAAATTGGAACGGATGCGTGCCGAGTTGGATGCACGTTCGGCGCGAATTACGGAATTGGAGAACCTGATCAAGCAGAAAGAAGCTTTGCTCAACAGGGTTAAACAAAGTTTATCGGCATCTTTGGACGAATTCAAGCAGCAGGGATTGCGTGTGCATATGAAAGACGGGAAACTCTACGTGTCGATGCAAAACAAACTGCTTTTCGATTCCGGCAGTTGGAAATTAAAAGGACGCGGAACGTCCGCCATCCGGAAAATCGCCAAAGTTTTGGCCGAAAACCCCGATATCGAAATTATGATCGAAGGCCATACCGACAGTGTTCCCTACCACGGCAATCAATATATCACGGATAACTGGGATTTGTCGGTCAAACGTGCGACAACCGTCGTTCGCGAGATATTGCGCAACAAAAATATCGATCCCAAACGTTTGATAGCCGCAGGACGTAGTAAATATTTACCGGTGGCACCGAATGATACGCCGCAGCACCGGGCTTTGAACCGGCGAATCGAAGTTATTTTGACGCCGAATATGGAAAAAATCAACCGGTTATTGAATCAAGCTGCCAGGGAAGATCAAACGGAATAGTATCACTAACAGCATAAACAAATGGGGCGCGGCGAAGCCGCGCCCCATTTGTTTATGCCGCTATACTCAATCTCAGTCGATAAGAATAATCAAGCGGTTGTTTTTCATTTCGATGGCGCCGCCGTTAATCGGCAAAATCAGGCTGTCTTTTTCGCGGATAAAAACGTCTTCGTTGTCTTCGTCCACTTGCAGGTTATTTCCTTTGATACGGATTTTCCCGGCTTTGAGCAACGAGATCATCGGTGCGTGATTGTTGGCAATGGCAAATTCACCGGTGATGCCCGGGAGGGCAACCAAATCCGCCTCGCTTTCAAAGAGTTTTTTATCCGGAGATACGATTTCCACTTTCATAATGGTCGGAATTTTTTAGGCTTGAGCTTCGGCCAGCATTTTTTCTCCCGCTTCGATGGCGTCTTCGATGGTTCCTTTCAGGTTGAAAGCCGCTTCGGGGAGATGGTCCAGTTCACCGTCCAAAATCATATTGAAGCCTTTGATGGTATCTTTGATGTCCACCAATACGCCGGGGATGCCGGTAAACTGTTCGGCCACGTGGAAAGGTTGCGAGAGGAAACGTTGTACACGACGTGCGCGGTGAACCACCAGCTTGTCTTCCTCGCTCAATTCTTCCATACCGAGGATGGCGATAATGTCTTGCAGTTCTTTATAGCGTTGCAAAATTTCTTTCACGCGTTGTGCCGTACGGTAGTGTTCTTCACCGACAATTTCGGGTGTCAGGATACGCGACGTGGAATCCAGCGGATCCACGGCCGGATAGATACCCAATTCGGCAATTTTACGTGAGAGCACCGTCGTGGCATCCAAGTGGGCGAAAGTGGTTGCCGGTGCGGGGTCGGTCAAGTCGTCGGCGGGAACGTAAACAGCCTGAACCGAAGTAATGGACCCGTTTTTCACCGAGGTGATACGTTCTTGCAATTGCCCCATTTCCGTTGCCAATGTCGGTTGGTAACCCACGGCCGAAGGCATACGTCCCAGCAGGGCGGACACTTCGGAACCTGCTTGGGTAAAGCGGAAAATATTGTCGATAAAGAACAAAACGTCTTTACCTTCGCCTGTACCTGCACCGTCACGGAAATATTCGGCTACGGTCAATCCGGATAATGCCACGCGCAAACGTGCTCCCGGAGGTTCGTTCATCTGACCGAAAACGAATGTGGCTTTGGATTCCTCAAGGGCTTTTTTGTCCACCTTGGACAAATCCCATCCGCCTTCTTCCATACTTTTGAGGAATTCTTCGCCGTAGCGGATAATACCGGCTTCGAGCATCTCGCGTAAGAGGTCGTTTCCTTCGCGGGTACGTTCACCTACGCCGGCAAATACGGACAAACCGCCGTGACCTTTGGCGATATTGTTGATCAATTCCTGAATCAATACGGTTTTACCCACACCTGCGCCGCCGAACAAACCGATTTTACCTCCTTTGGCATAAGGTTCGATCAAATCGATAACCTTAATCCCGGTAAACAGGGGTTCGGTTTGGGTGGAAAGGTCTTCGAAAGCGGGAGCGGGCTTGTGGATGGGGCTTCCGTTGTCACCGTCTTTGGGAAGCGGTTCCATCCCGTCAATCGGATCACCGATGACATTGAACAAACGACCGAAAATTTTTCCTTTGGGCATTTGAATCGGTGTTCCCAAGACTTCCACTTCCTGACCGCGTTGCAATCCGTCGGTGGAATCCATAGCGACGGCTCGAACCGTATCCTCGCCGATATGTTGTTGAATTTCAAGGATTACTTCAACGCCGTCGGGACGTTTTACTTTCAGGGATTCGTAAATTTTGGGGAGTTCTACGTTTTCTCCTTCAAAATAAACGTCGATAACCGGTCCGATTATCTGCGAAATAGTACCTTTTTTTACTGCCATTGCGCGTATTTTTATTACGTAATTTCAATTTTGCGCAAATATAGAATTAATATTTGAATTTATAAAATGTCAACAGCATTTATAATCCCCTAAAAACAAAAAAACCTGCCGGTTAAAAGCAGGTTTTTCGTAGATTATTTTTTGTACAGGGTAATTACTTACCTTGTTTCTTACCGGTAGAAGGATTTGCGGAAGCAGGTTGTTGTGTGTTGTCTGTTTTTTGGGGTTGTGCCGCGGCCGGCTGTTCTGCGGGAACTTTTTTTGCCGGTGTTTCGATTTGATCGGGCGTAACCACGTTTTCCTTCTTGGATTTACCCGTGAAAATAACCGTGTTGGAAAGCAGAATCAATCCGATAAGCAATCCGAACAAGGTCCAAGTGGCTTTTTCCAGGAAATCGGTGGTTTGTTTTACACCGCCGCCCATCATAATTCCGCCGCCGCCGAAAGTGCTGTCCAGTCCGCCGCCCTTGGGGTTTTGTACCATAATAATAAGAATAAGGAACAGGGCCACCAATACGATTAAAATCAAAAATATCAGAAACAGGTTCATAATCGCTTACTTTTTATGCATTAATAATTTAATCTCTTCTATTCGTGTTGCAAAATAACGACTTTTTTCCGGATATTTCAAACGCAATACTTCATAAGCATCCAAAGCCTTCTCGTATTTCTTCTGTTTGACATACAATCTGGCCAGTGTTTCGGTCATCAGCATTTTGTTGGGTTGAATGCTTTTTTCGGCTTCGGGTATGTCGGGAATTTCACCGGATTTCACCGGCTTGATACGGGGATTTTCCGCCAAAAATTTATCGATAAGTGCGAATTTTTTCTGTTTTTCGTCCGCAGGAGGCGCCGCCGGTTGCCTGTTTCGAAGGAATTTTATCCACTCGGTATAAGATAAATTATCCGGTAGTGTTTCCGTTGTTTCGCCGGGTTCGGTATCTTTGTCTTTTTCAACCTCATCATCCTTAGAAATTACTTCTGCTACAGGTTTTTCATAAGCAACGGGCTCCCAAACGGTTTCCGTCAGTTCCATAAGTATTTGCCGGTCGGTGGTGAGGGAAGCCGTTTTGGGAAGTGCATCGTTATAGCGGCTGTCCTGTTTCTCTTTAAGCCATTTGGTATAGAGGGCGTGTGCGGGTTGAAACCACGGATAGCGATAGAGTAATTCTTGCCAATCTTTATCTTCCCAGTGCAGTGCCAAGGGCGGATTTGATAATATGTCTCGAAAAGCGGGTTTCATCTCATATTACCATTTGGCCAAGGTGTCATTGAAAATATCCTGCGTAATTTGTTCCATAATCACTTTGTGGGCTTCCGGCCGGATTTCATCGGGCATTTTGTCGGCGGGAAAATCGTAATAATAGGAATAGGTTTTGGTGAAATTTTCTTTCGGGTGCTTGCGGTTTTTGAAATCGATTTTTACCGATACGCTCAAACGGTTAAGGGCCGCTTGCTGGTTTCCCGTAGAAGCGGCCGGGCGGATATCATAGGCGGTTATGACACCACTGTAAATCAAATCGCCGTTCTGATTGGCATAATCCAAATTGCTCATATTCTGGATTTTATCCGTCAGAGCCAAACGGAATTCTTCGCTGAAACCGGGGATTACCAAACGGGCCGAATTTTGGAAAGGCAGTACAGTAAAAGTTTTGACGTCAGGCTCGATATTTACGCCCGAAAAGGAGTAAATGCCGCAGGATTGAACCGACAGCAGGAAGATTAGTATTCCGGCTAAAAAGATTTTTTTCATTTCAAACCGTATTGCTTGATTTTCCGGTAGAGGGTTCGTTCGGATATGCCCAATTCCCGCGCGGCGGGTTTCCGTCTTCCGTTGTATTTTTGGAGGGCTTTGCGGATAAGATCCTTTTCTTTTTCGTGGATCGACAATATTTCCTCGGCTTCCTGGACGGGTTCGGTTTCGTGACGGTTTGCGGGAATGATTATCGTGGCATCGTCGTCAACGGGAATTTCACGTGCGGACCGGTTTTGATCTCCGTGATAATTTTCATAAACGGCAGGCTTGTTTTCGGGCATTTTAACGGGTAATTGCCTGTCGGGAATTGCTTGCGGGTTTTGGATTTGCATTTTCAAACGATCGATTTCGTTTTTGAGATCGAAAATAAGTTTGAAAATCAGTTCGCGGTCTTTGCCGAAATCGAATTGTGCCGATTCGCCGTGCACCGTTCCCGGCAGGTTTTGGCGGTAGAGCGGCAGGTATTTTCTGAGAATCTCCGGCGTGATGTTACGGGTTTCTTCGAGGATGGAAATTTGTTCGGCCACATTGCGTAACTCCCTGATGTTTCCCGGCCAATGATAGCGTTTCAGCATTTCGGCGGCTTCGGGAGTCAGGCGTACGGGCGGGACGTGATATTTATTGGCGAAATCCGCGGCAAATTTTCTGAACAGAAGTATAATGTCGTCACCGCGTTCGCGCAGCGGCGGGAGATGAATTTCAACGGTGTTCAGCCGGTAATAAAGATCTTCGCGGAACTTGCCTTCTTCCACCAGGCGTTTGAGATCCCGGTTCGTTGCCGCGATGATACGCACATCGGTTTTTTCGACTTTTGACGATCCGACCTTGATAAATTCGCCGTTTTCCAATACACGTAACAGGCGGACTTGGGTAGGTAATGGCAGTTCGCCCACTTCGTCCAAGAACAGGGTGCCGCCGTTGGCCACTTCGAAATAACCTTTCCGGGAGGAAATGGCGCCGGTAAAAGAACCTTTCTCGTGTCCGAAAAGTTCGCTGTCGATGGTGCCTTCGGGGATGGCGCCGCAATTGACGGCAAAATACGGTCCGTGCTTGCGCAGGGAAAACCGGTGAATGATTTTCGGTATAACTTCCTTGCCGGTTCCGCTCTCACCGGAAACCAAAACGCTGATGTCGGTAGGTGCCACGCGGACGGCACGTTTAATTGCCATTTCCAATTTCGGATCCCGGCCGATAATGCCGAAACGTTGTTTGATGCTTTGAATGTCAATACTCATTATTTCTCTTGAATTTTTGTCCCGATAAGCGTTGCTCCCGTAGTGTTTTCAATAGTAACAAAAACAAAATCCCCCGGTTTTTCGTTGCCGGTTTTCGGGAATACCACTACGGCATTCTGGCTGTTTCGTCCCATCCAGTAATCAGCGGATTTTTTGGACTCTCCTTCGATAAGGATTTCCTGGGTCTGTCCGATATAGGACTGCATCCGCTCCTTACTGTGGGCTTGTTGTTTGGCGATGATTTCGTTTAACCGGCGGATTTTTATCCCGCGGGGAATATCATCTGTATATTTTCTCGCCGCCAAGGTACCGGGACGTTCCGAATAGGCAAACATAAAACCGAAATCGAAACGGACCTCGTCCATCAGAGAGAGCGTTTGGAGGTGATCTTCTTCGGTTTCGCCGGGAAATCCCGCAATGACGTCGTGCGAAAAAGCGATATCGGGAAGGGTTTCCCTGATTTTACGGATTAAATCCAGATATTCTTCGCGTGTGTATTGCCGGTTCATACGTTCCAGGATACGGTTGCTCCCGGATTGAAAAGGCAAATGAATGTAACGGCCGATATTTGGGTGACGTTTCATCACGTCGATTACATCCAATGTCATATCCTGCGGGTTGGACGTGGTAAACCGGATGCGCATACCGGGGAAAGCGGCGGCGACTTTTTCCAAAAGGCCGGCGAAGTCGAGGGCGTTTTTTTTGATTTCTTCGGGTTGTTTGTCGAAATCCTTTTTCGGACCGCCGCCGTACCACAGGTAGCTGTCGACATTTTGTCCCAGGAGCGTAACTTCCTTGAAACCTTGCTTTTGCAGGTTTTCGATTTCTTGCAGAATAGATTCCGGCGAGCGGCTGCGTTCGCGTCCGCGGGTGAAAGGAACGACGCAGAAAGTGCACATATTGTCGCAACCGCGGGTAATGCTCACAAAAGCCGTGATACCGTTGGAATTGATACGGACCGGTTCGATATTGTCGTAGGTTTCTTCGAGACTCAACAAAACGTTGACGGCTTTACGGCCGTCTTCCAGGTCTTTGACCATAACGGGAAGTTGCCGGTAGCTGTCGGGACCGGCCACCAAATCGACCAGTTTTTCTTCTTCGAGGAGTTTTTCTTTCAACCGTTCCGCCATACAACCGATCAGTCCGACTTTCAGGTCGGGGTTGCGGCGTTTCAGTCCTTTGAAGTGTTGTAATCGGTTGCGGACGGTTTGTTCGGCTTTGTCGCGAACCGCGCAGGTGTTTATCAGAATCAGATCGGCCGATTCGAATTGTTCGGTTACTCCGTAGCCTTGCCCTTCCAGAATGGACGCAACGATTTCCGAATCGTTGGCGTTCATCTGGCAGCCGTAGGTTTCGATATATACTTTGCGAATGCCTTGCCGGTGCTTCCGTTCCTTGACGGGAATTCCCGAGAAGGCCGTGGGATTTTTCGCTTCGTTTTCCATAGGGACAAAGATACGGAAAAATCCGGCTGAAAAAATGTCAGTTT
>CAYUQW010000048.1:0-9416 GCA_964446985.1 uncultured Flavobacteriaceae bacterium | reverse complement strand
CGTATGGAAACAACAAGACAGAAACGGATTGCCAAACTCTTACAGAAGGATTTGGCGGAGATCCTGCAAGGCGAGGTCAGGCGGGCCGGCGTGCGCAATTTTCTGGTGAGCGTAACCAAAACTTACGTAACGCCCGATCTGACGTTGGCCAAGGTGTATGTGAGCGTCTTTCCTTCCGAAAAAGCGGAAGAAGTGCTTCGGGCCTTGCAACAAAACGCCAAGCAGGTGAAACATAGCGTGGCGCAACGCGTAAGGCACCAACTGCGTAAAATGCCCGATTTGCAATTTTTCCGGGACGATACCTTGGATTATATCGAACGTATCGACCGTGCTTTGCGTGAAGACGATACGCCGGAAGAATAATAAACCGTGCCGTTGAATCCCTTGATTTTCATATCGAAACGTTATCTTTTTTCCCGCAAAGCCAAGGGATTGAAGACCGTCAACGTGATAACGATCATAGCCTCTTTCGGGGTTTTTATCACGACGGCGGCATTGTTTATCGTTTTATCGGCCTTTTCGGGTTTGCGAACGTTCAATATCGGCTTGATCAACAAAACCGATCCCGATCTGCGGATTCTGCCGCGCAAGGGCAAGGTGTTGAAGTTCGACGGGCATTTGAAAAAACTTTTGACGGAATCGGGAATCGAACATTATGCGCCGGTGGCGGAAGACAAGGTTTTGCTCAGGGCCGGCGACAAGCAATCGGTGGTGTTTTTGCGCGGCGTGGATTCGACCTATTATGCCGTGATGCATCCCGATTCGGTGCTGATTGCCGGGACGTGGTTCGAAGATGATTTGCCGGAACTTACGGCGGGGGAAAATCTTGCGCGACGGCTTTCCCTCAGCTATGGTAATCCTGACAAACCGGTGCAACTTTTGGCTCCCAAGGGTAACGGCGTAACGGGCATTGGATTTTCGGCCGAACATTTCTTTGTGACGGGATTGTACCGGGTGACCACGGATTTCGAAGATAAATATGTTTATGCGCCGTTGAACCGCGTGCGCCGGCTTTTGCATATGCCCGCAGACAAGGTTTCTTTCGTGGATATACGCTTGGATAAAAATACGGATTTGTCCGCAGTCAAAAAACGGTTGGCCGGAATGTTGCCCGCAAATGTGCAAGTAAAGGATAAATTCGAACTGAACCGGACGATGTTCCGTATGCTCAATTCCGAGAATCTGATAACCTATTTTGTAGGCACTTTGATATTGATTATAGCCATTTTCAATATCGTGGGTTCATTGATCATTTTGATTCTGAAAAAGAAAAAAGACCGTTTTGTGCTATGGACGGTGGGTTTGGATTCCGCTTCCGTCCGGAAGATATTTTTCTATTACGGGCAAATGTTGATCGCCCTGAGCGGATTTTCGGGATTGCTATTGGGATTACTGGCGATTTGGCTTCAAAAGAAATACGGTTTTCTACTTGTTCCCGGAACCGGTTTGGTATATCCCGTTGAAATCAGGTGGGTAAATATTTTGGGCGTGGCCCTGACGGTGATTCTTTTGGCCGTAGCAGGCGCGTACTTGGGCTCGTATCCGGCAAAAAAAATAGAAGCGGTGTAAGGAAATGCCGTTAATAACAGCCCCTCATTGCATTATCTGCTGCTGATTCGGAGGCATCTCCCAATGTCGAAATAAATTCATCGAATAAAAGGTAGGTTCCGGTCATAATGAAGACGGAGGCTATACATCCGTAAACGGCCCGGTTAATCGTTTTTTTGTCTTTGCTTATGACCTTGGAAACAATAATAATCCCGGTAACACCTCCCGCAATACTTAAAACTACGGGCATATTCATTAAACCGTAACCTGCGATTCCTCCGATAATGCCCGAGGCAAACGGTATGGCAAAGGCTAAAAAACTTGTATGCTTATCTTTCTTTTCCGGCAAAACGGACAGCGGGAATTCCGGCGAAACAGTTTCTATGAACGTCCTGTAATCCGCGTGATTCCGTGTAACAAAACGGTTTGTTATGTCCAAATCAGTGAATATTTTATTGATTCGCCAACGGTCATAGGTGAAAAAATCCGCCGGGGAGGCCGTAGCTTGGAGAATAAAAAAGGCGGCGAACAAGAAAAATAATTTTTTCATAGCCAAGTAAGTCCGGAATTAGTAACGAGCAAGTTAAGGGAATAATTCCAAATAAAAAAAGACGTAAAAACCGGGACGTCAGTTGAAATTTATTCGTTTCGTATCAATTCGTCGAACCGGAAAACGGTCTTATATCCTTTGTTTTTGAAATAGGAAGGCGTTTTTTTATCTCCCAAAGCCAAAATCATATCACCGCCCCAGGCGCCCAAACTTTTGACGCTTCCGTTAAAATCGGCAAACAAGCGTTCTTTGACGGGCTTTTTCCTGAGGATTTTACCGATAATTTGTTCGTGTTCTTCAATCAATGCGGCAAATTCTTTTTCATCTGTGGTATGGAGAACGGCGTCGGTGATTTCGGATATTCTTTGAACGGCTTTTTCCGGCGGAGTGATTTTCTTGAATTTATTGACAATGGGAACCGTCGGCTGTTTTTTGTTTAAGTGTATGAAATACAATTTTTTACGAAAAGGCGGATTGAATTCCGTAAATTGCCAAACCCGGCCTATGCCGGTTCGTTGAAAAACAAGCGGTTTGCCTGCCAGGGAAGTAATCACGTCGTATCCGCTGCCGTTAAAGGTTTTGTCCAACAGGGCAAAGGGGTTGATTTGTGCCCATTTGGAGAGGTTGGCGATCAGGGAGGAGGAAGTTCCCAGCCCCCAGTTTTTTTCGAAATCGAATTTGGTAATTATCTTGTAGCCTCGTTTGAACAGTTCCGGACGCATTTCCTTGACGATGCGGAGGATTTGCAAGATTTCGTTTCCGGCATTATCGGGAACGGACGACAGAATTTCCGACAAATCTTTTTTCATTGTAACGTGAAGCCATTCTTTCCCGTCGCGTTCCAGCCCGATCCATTCCAATTGCTCGGTTTTGGTGGGGATAATTTTCATATGTTGGCCGAATTTTACCGGCAGGGACAGCCCTTTGGCCCCTTTGAGAATCAGGAATTCGCCGGTGAGGAGAAGCTTTCCGTAACTGAACAAATCGTAGGTTTCGTGCTGCATAGGATAAAATTTATTGCAAAATAGGGATTATGCTCGATTTTTTCGCCATTCTTCCAGTTTTTCTTTAACCGCGCGGACGTGGACTTTTTTGTTGCGGAAATAGTCGGATAATTTTTTCCTTTCTTCGTCCGTGACGTTCATTTGCAGAAGGATATTGTTCAGATGCATACGCATATGTCCCTTTTGGATTCCTTCGGTAATCAGGGAGTGGACTGCGGAGAAATTCTGTGCCAATCCGGTAGCGGCAGCGATTTTCATCAATTCTTCTGCATCGGGATTTTGTAAGATATCCAGTGCCGTTTTGGCCATCGGATGGATGCGCGTTACACCGCCGACAGTGCCTAGGGCCAGCGGAATTTCCATTTCGAAAATCAGTTTCCCGTCACGGATAAAAGCGTTCGATAGCGAGGTATATTTTCCCGAACGCGAGGCATAGGCGTGGGCACCGGCTTCCACGGCGCGGAAATCGTTTCCGGTAGCCAAAACGACTGCATCGATACCGTTCATAATACCTTTGTTGTGGGTTACCGCCCGGTAGGGATTGACGCGGGCAATGTCAAGAGCTTTGACGAACCGCCGGGCATATTCTTCTCCCGGCATTCCCGTTTTCAGTGCGGAAATAACGGCTTCCCCCCGGACTTTTACGAGGCATTCGGGGTTGTAATTGGATAAAATGCGCAATACCACTTCCGGCTTTCGGCCGTATTCGCGGGCAAAATCTTCTTCGAAATAATCACTCCATTCTTCCAGGATGGTATTGATAAAATTGGCGCCCATCGAGTCGGCCGTATCGAAACGAAACGTCCAGGTGTAGTATCCGGGGAGTTTATCCGAATGATTTTCCAATTCGACCGAGCGTATTCCACCGCCGCGTTTTTCCATATTTTCGGTAAAAGGACGGAGGCGTTCGGCGTACTCCTGTTTGTGATCATCCAGGAATTTTTGCAAATCCGCCGGTGAGCCGTCGTAGAAAAAATGGATATGTCCCGTTTTGATTTTTCCTTTCACTTCCGCCCGGAATCCGCCGTGTTCAAACCAAAATTTAGCGGCTTTGGCGGCGGCGGCCACTACCGAACTTTCTTCGGTGACCATCGGAACGGCATACAATTTTCCGTTGATCGGAAAGTTGGGTGCAATGGAAAAAGGAAGTGTAAAATTCGATAACGTATTTTCCGCGAATCCTTCGTGGAGGCTTTGCAAATGTTTATCCGGTAGCCAGTATTTCTTAAGAATTTCAATGTCTTCCGGCTTGTTTTTCAGATAAGTTTGCCGCAACCATTCGATTTTTTGTTCCTTGTTTTTCTTGGAAAATCCTTCAACGAAAAAACGGTCTGCCATAGGGTTCCGGGTTGTAAAAACAAAAGTAACAATAATTTTTCAGTCGTAAAGTTATGTGCGAAGTCAGAATAGGTATTTGATATAACCTATAACCTTCTCGGGTGCCCGGGGATTGCTGTTGAAATGTGTATCCCGGCTGTATCGTAGGGCCGATTCGATAAGGCAACGCTTGTCCGTAGTGGATTTTCCGGGATCGTATTCGGCTTTGAGGACATCACCGTTGCGGTTTACAATGATTTTGATAACCACCCAACCGTGCATATCGTCGGGGCAGGTATAAAGCGGATTGCGCAAGTGTGTTTTGAAATGCCAAGGAACGGCGTAAACTATGCGGCTGATGCCCTTGAAACTTTTTTCTTCTTTGAAAGTTTTTCCCGTTTTGTCGTCCCGGTCTTTGTTATCGATTTTCGGTTCCGGTTTTGGAAGCGAATCGGCGATGCCTTGTTTTTCGACGGGTTCGTCCTGCGTGTCCGCGCTTTCCTCTGAGGATTGGTTTCGTTGTTCCTCTTGGTCCGAAAAATCTTCTGCCAATTCATTGGAAGCCAATGTCCTTACGGGTTGGTTCAGATAGGGCGTGATGTCGGGTAATTTTTCGTGTTTCGGTTTGGGTAGCTGCGAAAAATCGAAATCGTCGGGTTGGGTTTGCACTTCGAACAATTGTTCTTTCTTTGCGGGGGGAAAATGCATTTTAGCCATCATTACAATAAGAAAGAGTTCGATAAAAACGGTAATCCATAAAGCTTTTCGGGCGTGCGGCGAATGCAACAGACCGGTTTTTACATTGAAGGCCGGAATTTTATGTTTTTTTGGCGGGTTCATTGTTCATATATTCTCCCTGAGCCATTGGTCCAAAGATACGGCATTTTTCAGATGTAATTCGCCAATGGCAGTGCGCCGTAGGGAGGTGAGGTAGGCACCGTTGTCCAGTTTTTTTCCGAAATCGTCGGCGAGTGTGCGGATATAGGTTCCTTTGCTCACTTCGGTGCGGAAATGTACTTCGGGCAATTTTACGGCAAGGATGTCGAATGAAAAAATTTCCACTTCGCGCGGTTTGATATCATCGGGTATTTCACCTTTCCGGGCGTATTCGTATAATTTTTTTCCGCGATGGCGTACGGCCGAGAAGGGCGGGGGTAATTGCCGTTGTTTTCCGGTAAATGTTTTTGCGACGCGAAGGATGTCGCTTTCGGTCAAATGTTCATACGGGAAAGTCTCCGACGGTTCGGTTTCGGCATCGTAAGAAGGCGTCCGGGCGCCAAGTCGTAATGTGCCTTCATAGGTTTTACGGGCGTTTTGAATGGTTTGCAGAATCTTGGTGGCCGGCCCGATCCCGATAATCAGCAGGCCTGTTGCCAACGGATCCAAGGTTCCGCCGTGTCCCACCTTGATTTTTTTCCGGTTGAACCGCTTACGCAAAACCGACCGGATTTTATTCACCACATCGAACGAAGTCCATTCCAAGGGTTTGTCAATCAACAAAATGCGTCCTCGGGTAAGGTCTTGCTCCGTTATTCGCACGTGCTTATTCTCCATAGATGCTTACCGGTTTTGATACAAAGCGATAAACATAACGAGCAGGGCTACGGCGATACGGTACCAGCCGAAAAACCGGAAACCTTTTTTCGTAACGTAGGCGATAAACATTTTGATAGCCAGCATGGCCACCAGGAAAGCCACCGCGTTGCCGAAAAGAATCAATTGCATTTGTCCGTGTGTCATTGTGAAACCGTCTTGATAGAAGTCCCATAATTTTTTGGCCGTGGCGCCGAACATTGTCGGGACGGCGAGGAAAAAAGAAAATTCCGTCGCCGTTTTCCGGGTCAGTTTTTGGGTCATACCGCCGATGATGGTTGCACCGCTTCGCGATACGCCCGGAATCATTGCAATGGTTTGGAACAGCCCGATGATGAAGGCTTTTTTATTATCGATTTCGGTTTCTTTGTTACCGGCATACCAATCGTCCACTTTGAGAAAAATCAAGCCGCCTATAAATAATGCAATAGCAACCGTCCAAATGCTTTCGAGCAGTTTGTCGATAATATCGTTCAGAAGCAATCCCAAAACAACGGCGGGTATAAAGGCGATGAACAATTTGACATAAAAATCGACACTTTTGAAAAAACGTTTCCGATACAGCACCAAAACCGACAGGATGGCGCCCAGTTGAATGGCGACGATGAATAATTTGACAAACGGCGTCTCGCGAATACCGAGCCAATGCGATGCGATAATCATATGTCCCGTGGACGAAACCGGCAAAAATTCGGTGATGCCTTCGACAATAGCGAGGATCAAAGCTTGGAGAAAACTCATAAAAATCAGGCTTGTTTATCCGGATTTTTCAATATGGCGTAAATTTCCGTGAAAAAACCCGCGATTACCAGCAAAGGCGCCAACCGGATTCGACGAAAGCTGAAAATTTCCGGATTGAAATGATGAATATCCTTGCTTCCGCCACCGCTCATCAAAATAAAGCCCAAAATGATGAGTCCCAATCCGATGAACATCCATTTGTAATTTTCTTTGCCGAACAATAAAGGTTTTGCATCAACCTGTTTTTTCTTGGAAACTTTTTTTGCCATTACGCCTGATGATATTTAGGACAAATTTACGCGTTTTTTTCAAATGAAATTTTTTGTGAGGTCAAGGAAAAAAGACGTAGCTTTGTCAAAATTATTTTCCGGCTTGATGAAAGCGTTTGTCCGTTTCTTTTTGGCTTGGTATTTTCCCATACTCGGGAGTGTGTATTTTCTCTTGTTACTGTTTGATTCAAAGCGTGTTACGGATAAAATCAACCTTCTTACGCCGGCTTTGGCCGTATTATTTTTGTATGGATACTCGGTTTTAATTCAAAAGAAAAAATAAGCTTATGAAAAACGCTCATATCGAATTTATCGGATATGCCGCCAGTTTGTTTTTGATTATTTCTTTTGCGATGAACGATGTCGTATGGTTGCGTATTGTTAATTCCGTGGGATGTTTGTTGTTTGTGATATACGGTATTTTGAAAAAAGCCTATCCGGTTACGGTGACCAACCTGATCATTATCGGTTTGAATGTCTATCACGTATGGTTTTCACACGCATAAAAAAACCGCCCCTAAAAGGCGGCTTCTTGTGTGATTGCAGTAGGAAAGAAAATTATTTTGCTTCCATACTTTCTCCCGGTTCTTCTTCTTTGAAACATTTGCATAATTCCTTGACCGGATCACAATAAAGCCGGTAACCTTCGGTGCAAACGGCCAATTTGATATCGATATCGGAAAATGCCGTTTTGTTCATTTCTTCCTTTTGTAACGAATGAAAACGTTTCAGCAAATCAACGAAGGAAACGGGTTTTTTGCATGTTCCGTAAACGATGCCGTTGACCAGAAAATTAAAGGTTTTTTGACGAAAAACGGCTTGGATGTAATCGGTGCTTACGGTGAAAATGAGCATTTGGCCTTCGCCACGGAGAATCAACGCCTTGTGGCCTTTCAACGTGATGCTGTATTTGCCGTCTTTCAATACGCGTTTGGATAAAGGCGTATTGGATTGTACATAATAAAACCGGCTGATGGTTCCGTCCTCGTTTTCGTCCAATGAGATAATCAGTTCCGAGCGGTTTTGATGAAAACGGACATTGTATTTTTTGGCAGAAATTTTTTGAACGGCGAAAAATGCCAACAGGGTAAATGCTTGAATAATAATTCGTTTCATAGCCGTGATTTTTTTATTTGGCCAAAT
The DNA here is from genome assembly GCA_964446985.1 of uncultured Flavobacteriaceae bacterium. Classification (GTDB taxonomy): domain Bacteria; phylum Bacteroidota; class Bacteroidia; order Flavobacteriales; family Flavobacteriaceae; genus JAADED01. The sequence goes on along the minus strand of CAYUQW010000048.1, from coordinate 1,251 downwards.
TTACAATTTCATTTATATTTTGTCAAGCTTTTTTTATATGAAAATTTACTGTGGATTTTAAACCGGATAATGGTATGATTTCATTTAATTAAAGGTGTTTTTTTTGTAAGATATGTAATTCTTGTTGTAAATTTTGTTTGTTTTTTGTCAAATGTTTAATTTTTAAAAAATCCCAATGTAACCTAATATCTCCGCAAAAAGATGTAAATTGGAAGCTAAAACCGAAAAAATGGGATATCAAAAGCGTATCTTGGTCTTATTTCTTTTGATTTATTCACTGTTTGGATGCGTAACGAAAAAAAATATTGTTACCTCGCCGGTGGGGGAAAAGCCCGAAATACAAACCTTGACGGAGGTCCGTTTACCGCCGTATCTGAAAAAAGGTGATACGGTGATGATTGTAGCGCCGGCAGGATATGTTTCCGACAGGAATCACTACATCGAACGGGGCGATTCGCTTATGCGGGCGTGGGGTTTGGTGCCGGTACACGGTAAGCATCTTTTTGACAAACATTACCAGTTTGCCGGGACGGACAGTGTGCGACTTGCCGATTTGCAAGCGGCTTTGGATGCTCCGAATGTCAAGGCAATCTGGGCTGCGCGGGGCGGATACGGTTCCATACGCATCATTAATAAAGTGGATTGGACCGCTTTTCGCCGGCATCCCAAATGGCTGATCGGTTTTTCGGATATTACGGTGATTTTGAACCGGCTTTTGTTCGAAGGTTATGCCTCGGTGCACGGAATTATGCCCATCAGTTTGGAACATCCGCGAAAAGAACGCGAATCGGCGTTGATAACTTTGAAAAACGTGCTTTTCGGGAAAAAACTCCGGTTTAGTATTCCCTCCGATAGTCTCAATAAAACCGGTAGCGGAGAGGGAATTATCGTAGGCGGAAATTTGTCTATGTTGGTGAGTATGTTAGGCTCGGATATGCAACTCAATACCGACGGTAAAATTCTTTTTTTGGAGGATGTCCACGAGAAACCCTATTCCTACGACCGTATGTTGTATGCCTTGGCCAATGCCGGGTATTTTGATCATTTGCAAGCGCTTATTGTGGGGGATATGAGCACGAAAAAAGGCGACGAACCTTTCGGAGAGACGGTCAAACAAATGATTTTGAAACACACGCGCGGGAAAAATTATCCCGTTGTTTTCGGTTTCCCGGCCGGACACGTGGTAAAAAATTATGCCGTTGTGATCGGAAAGTATGCCAAAATAAAGGTTACAAAGTCAAAGGTGTATAT
>CAYUQW010000047.1:0-9472 GCA_964446985.1 uncultured Flavobacteriaceae bacterium | reverse complement strand
TCGGGTCGCCCATCGTGATAATATCACGGGCGATATTTTCCGGTTTCAGATTCAGGTGATAAACACTTCCGTCGGGATTGAGTATTAATTCGGATGCGCCGATTTTTTTCATAATTCGGAATTTTAGATAGAAATGAACAACGAAGTTAAGGAATTTTTGCTAAATTCCCGATGGTAGCTGATTTGATTTTTTTGAACCGGCTAAAATGATAGGTTAAAGGTTTATTTGATAAAATCAAATCCCGTATAGGCTCTCAAGGCTTCCGGAATGCGGATGCCTTCGGGCGTTTGGTTGTTTTCCAGGAGTGCCGCCACCACACGGGGCAAAGCCAAAGCACTTCCGTTGAGCGTATGTGCCAAATGTTTCCGGTTGTTTTTATCCTTGAAACGAAGTTTCAACCGGTTGGCCTGAAAAGTTTCGAAATTGGATACCGAACTGACTTCCAACCAGCGTTTTTGTGCTGCCGACCATACTTCGAAATCGTAAGTCAGGGCGGAAGTAAAGCCCAAATCACCGCCACACAAACGGACGATACGGAAAGGCAATTCCAAGGCTTGTAACAAGGTCTTGACGTGTTCAACCATTTCGTCCAAAGCTTTATAAGAATGTTCGGGATGTTCGATCCGCACGATTTCCACCTTGTCGAATTGATGCAGACGGTTTAAGCCGCGCACGTGTGCGCCCCAGCTTCCGGCTTCGCGGCGGAAACAGGGCGTGTAAGCCGTATTTTTGATTGGAAAATCGCTTTCGTCCAAAATAATGTCGCGGTAAAAATTGGTAACCGGCACTTCGGCTGTCGGAATCAAATAGAGATTATCCTTCTCGATGTGATACATTTGGCCTTCCTTGTCGGGCAATTGTCCCGTGCCGTATCCGGAAGCTTCGTTGATCAGGTGGGGCGGTTGCATTTCCTTGTATCCGGCCGCCGTATTGCGGTCGAGGAAAAAGTTGATCAAAGCGCGTTGGAGCCGGGCGCCTTGCCCTTTGTAAACGGGAAATCCCGCACCGGTAATTTTGGTTCCGAGTTCAAAATCGATAATGTCGTATTTCTTTGCCAGATCCCAATGAGGCAAAGCGTCGCCGGGAAGTTCCGGTTTGGTTCCCCATTCATAGACCGTTTCGTTGTCTTCTTCCGATTTTCCGTAAGGAACCGACTCGTGGGGAACGTTGGGAATTTGATACAATAATTCTCTCAATTCCGTTTCGGTTTGTTGCAAACGTTCGCTTAATTCTTTCGATTTGGCTTTCAGATCGCCGGTTTTGGCCTTGAGGATTTCGGCTTTTTGGCGTTCGCCGGATTTGTATAATTGCCCGATTTCCTTGGACAATTTGTTCAGATCGGCCAAGATTTGATCCGTTTCGGTTTTCAGTTTACGGCGTTGTTCGTCCAATTCCAGGACTTTTTTGAGGCTTTCCGTCGGATCGAAATTACGTTTTTTCAATCCTTCGACCACTTTCTCGAAATGGGCGGCGATATAAGAAACTTGCAACATAAATACAATATTTTTTCTTGCTAAATCAAAGCAAAGATACAATTAAAACTTCAAAACCGGATGCCACGGTTGTCCGTCAAAAAAATCCGGATAAGCTAACGGGCATTTCTTTTTTTTTCGGATAAAAACATTCGGTGCTAAGGTTCGTAGCTTCATATCTTCTCCTTGTTTTTTTAATATCTTTGCCGTGAAACACAGGTTACAAAATGAGTAAACACGGAAAAGTGGTCGTGGGAATGTCGGGCGGAGTGGATTCCAGCGTGGCGGCCAAATTGCTTCTTGACCGAGGTTATGAAGTTATCGGCGCTTTTATGTTGAATTGGGACGATGAGCGCTACGTTAAAACCAATGAAATGCATTGGATCAAGGACAGCCGCGATGCCGCCGAGGTTGCCAAACATTTGGGCATTCCGTTTACGATTTTCGATTTCAGAAAAAAATATTTTCAACGGGTTATCGATTATATGTTCCGGGAATATGCCAAAGGTCGCACGCCCAATCCGGATATTTTGTGCAATCGCGAGGTAAAATTCGATCTGTTCCTGGAAGAAGCCGAAAAACTCGGTGCGGATTATATCGCTACGGGACATTATGCGCGGCGTGATACGATCGAAAAGGGCGGGAAAAAAATCCACCGCTTGTTAGCCGGCTTGGATCCCAAGAAAGATCAATCGTATTTTTTGTGTCAATTATCGCAGGAGCAATTGGGAAAGGCCTTGTTTCCCGTAGGCGAATTGGAAAAAACGGAAGTGCGAAAAATAGCCCGTGAAGCGGGATTGATCACGGCCGATAAGAAAGATTCGCAAGGCTTGTGTTTTGTCGGGAAGGTGAATTTGCCGGATTTTTTACGTCAGCAATTGGAACCGAAAGAAGGCGATATTATTCTGATACCCCGAACGTTTTACGAACGGTTCCGGCAGCCCGAAACTTTTGAAAACAAACGCGAAGAACTCGAATTTTTTGCCCGGCCTTATGTTTATTCTCCAGAAGACGGTAAAGTGGTCGGCAAACATACGGGGGCGCATTATTTTACCATCGGTCAACGCAAAGGACTGAATATCGGCGGTTTTAAGGAACGGACGTTTGTCATAGGCACCGATACGGAGAAAAATATCGTGTATATAGGCGAACATTATACGCACCCCGGCTTGTATAAAAAGGTGATTAAAATTCCCAACGAAGAAACGCACTGGATACGTGAAGATTTGCGCCCTGCTACAGGGAAATCGATAGCGGTCAAAGCAAGGATAAGACACCAGCAACCGCTGCAAGACGCCCGGGTGCATATCTATCCCGACGTGACTTTCGTGGAATTTGTCGAGCCGCAACAAGGCGTGGCACGCGGCCAGTTTGTGGCTTGGTATGTGGATGACGAATTGTTGGGATCGGGCGTAATCGAATAAATGAAAACGCTACGTCAAATACACCGGGATTTTACCGCGCAATTGCCGGATCATTACACACCTGCCGAAAAAAATTGGCTTTTCCATATCTTTTTGGAAGCATATCACGATCTGCACAAGACGGATTTTTTTCTGAATCCCGGCCGGATGATCGATGAAAGCAAAATGACGGAGGCCTTGGAAAGATTGAAGCGGAACGAACCCTGGCAATATATTTTGGGGCATACGGAATTTTACGGATTGACGCTGGCGGTCGATTCCCGCGTTCTGATTCCGCGTCCCGAAACCGAAGAATTGATCGATGTGATCAAAAACCGGCTGCCGTTTTATCCGGCAAATATTTTGGATATTGGCACGGGAAGTGGCGCAATTGCTTTGGCCTTAAAAAAAATCTTTCCGCAGGCGGAAGTAACGGCTATGGATTTCAAACCGGAAATTTTGGATCTTGTTCGTCAAAATGCGGATTATAATCAATTGAAAATCAATTTGTTTCAAGGGAATATCTTGCAAAACGAGTTCCCTGCCGGTCCTTGGGATTTGGTGGTATCCAATCCGCCCTATGTTCTGACGAAAGAGCGCGGGAAAATGGAGGCCAATGTGTTGGATTATGAACCGGCGGAAGCACTTTTTGTCCCGGATGACGATCCTTTGGTATATTACCGGAAAATCACGGCATTTTTCCTTGAAGCGGGATCGGACAAAAGCCGTTTGTTTTTTGAGATTAATCCCGGATTCCGTGAATCTTTAGGAGAAATGGCGGCAAATTCCGGTTTGTCCTTTGTTTTCCATAACGACAGTGCGGGGAAAGTCAGAATGATGGAAACAGGCAAATCGATATAATCCGTATCTTTATTGTTTAAAAAATAATTCCGAATTTTAAACGTTTTGAATAAACCCGAGGGACGACGAATGAAAAATAAGCGCCGGCTATATAATCTTGTTTTTTTATTGTTATTTCAGACGATTCATTCGCAGATAACCGAACACGTCGATATTCATTGGCATATTCCCGGGCCTTCCGTGGAAATGCGTGCGGCGGATATGAAGCCTTTCAATCCCGCGCATTCGGATTGGGACGGTGAAAATCTCTACTATGTCCTTCGTTTTAACGGCCGGAATTTCGATCAACATTTTACCGTCGAAAATATCGAATATTCGCCCGTATCCGGAAATTTTGCCAAGGCATTTGTCCCTTTACGTCCTCCTTCGGATTTCCGGGGAAAACTTTTTTCACTTCACGGACGTAACGCTGTTGTTTCGGTGTTTCGTATCAATACATTGATCTATCGTAACAACCGATGGTATAAGCTGGATGCTTTCGATGTAAGACTTTATCCTTCGGAACAAAGACAACTTCGCCGTGCGCCTTTGCCCGTGGAACACAGCCCTTTGTCCCGTGGAAAATGGTACCGTTTCGAGGTGGATAAAACCGGTATTTACAGGATCGATAAAAATTTCCTGAACAGTCTCGGAATAAATACGGGAAATCTCGATCCGCGCCATATTCATATTTTCGGTTGGGGCGGGCGTATGCTTCCTTTGTCGAATGCCTCTCCGCTACCGCAATCACTGGCGGAAATTCCCGTTGAAATTCACGGAGAAACCGACGGCCGTTTTGACGACGGGGATTATATTCTCTTTTTCGGCACGGGAAAACATACTTGGAACGGGGAGTATCATACCTATAATAATATATATACGGACAAGGCCTATTACTATATCCAAATAGACGATACGCAAAACGGCAAGCGCATACCGGAATATCAGCAACCGCCGGGAACGCCCGTTTGGACGACGGATGTGTATCTGGCGGAGCGATTTTATGAAGAAGACAGTGTCAATGTGGCCAAATTGGGACGCGAATGGTACGGTAATAATTTCAATTACGGCCAAGCCAAAAAAAGCTTTGATTTCCGCTTCGATAATTTCTTGCCGGCGCACAAGGTGATTTATTCGATGAAAGCGGCGACCGACAATCCGTTGACAGGGCAAATCCGTATCAAAATGAACGGCCAAGAGGGGCGGGCATTGACGATGTATGCACTCACGCCCGCGATGAAAGCCAACGGTATTTTGGCCACGGGAAATGCCGTAACCGATAGTATTTCCGTAAGTAGCGGTGATATTCACGTGGAACTGCAATATGATGACGGAGGGTATCCGCCGGCGAAAATCTTTTTGGATTACCTGCGCATTATGGCCTATTGCCGTTTGGATGTCAACGGGAAGTCTTTTGTTTTTTCCAATCCCTTTCAAGCCACTTACGATACCACCGATGTGGTGGCGTATGAATTGCACGGTGCGGCTTCATTGCGTGAAGTCTGGGACGTGACCAACCCTTTCGAGGTCAAGAAGATTACGGCGGGCGGACAAGCGAATTTTCACTTCAAGACAACCGGCGGAAAAAGGCGCTATATAACCGTGACGGATCAATTTCTGTCGCCGTCCAAGCCCGCCAATACGAAGGTCGATAACTTGGATTTGCGCTGGGATACGTTTCATTTCGATCAATCGGGATTAGGGCCCGAATATCTGGTGATAGCCCCGGAGGCCTTTCGCGCTCAGGCCGAACGTCTGGTACAATTCCACTCCGGCAGGGGCTTGCGTGCCTATTTTGCTCCTTTGGAGGATATATATGCCGGATTCGGTAACGGAACCCAGGATGTGGCGGCCATCCGTAATTACATAAGGTATATTTATCTGCACCAAAATCCGGCAGAACGCATAAAATACGTCACGCTCTTGGGGGATGCTTCCTGGGATTTCAAAAATATTCAAGTCAGAGCCGAAGATAATACGAATGTGGTGCCCGTCTTCCAAAGCCGGCAGAGTTTTTCGTTGGTGACTTCGTTTGCAACCGACGATTTTTTTGTGGCTATGGACGATAACGAGGGAAATATCGACACCAATGTTTATTTGCCCGATATTGCCGTAGGACGTATTCCCGCCGCCACTGCCGAGCAGGCGGACCACATTATCGATAAGATGTTGCATTACTACGACCCTTCCACCTTCGGGCCTTGGCATAATAATGTAACCTTGCTTTCCGACGATGCCGACTCTCCTTCACACAGTTGGGAATTGGGATTAATCAACAGTACGATGCAGATAGCCCGCAGGATCGAAACCTATCACCCGTTTATCAATTTGCATAAGATATATCTCGATGCTTATCGTGAAGTATCCACGGCCGGCGGCTACCGTTATCCCGATGCCAAACGCGATTTGCTGAACGATTTTGAGAAAGGAATGCTCATATTGAATTTTATCGGTCACGGGAACGAATACGGTTGGACGCACGAACGGGTGATGAATATTCCGGAGATCAAATCGTTGAGAAATTATGACAAATTGCCTTTCGTTTCCACCGTTACTTGTGAATTCGGACGTTTTGACAATCCCAAAACCGTTTCGGGAGCCGAACTTTTTGTGCTCAACCGTTTTGGCGGGGCTTTTCAAATCGTCACGACGACACGCGAAATCAGTGCGGCGGCGGGAATGTATTTCAACATAAAATTGTACAAATACCTTTTCGGGACGGAGCAAAGCACTTTTACGCATTTCCGGACGCCGGGCGTAGCATTGTTGATGGCAAAACAGCAATACGGTTCCCTGATTAAAAAAGTCTCGTTGTTGGGCGATCCGGCGATGCCCTTGCATTTTGCTGGACCGGAAATTGTTATTACGAATATCAATGCGCAATCGGGAGATACCATCCGCGCTTTGGACCGTGTGCATATCGAAGGGGAAATCAGGGATACGGCGAACCAATTGGTAACCGGATATAACGGGACGATTCATCCGGTGATTTTCGACAAGAAAGAAACGGCCCGAACCTTGAATAACGATGATGTGCCCGGCCAGGATATTACGTTTACGCGTTTGGGACCCGCTTTGTTCCGCGGAAGTGCCCGGGTGAACGGCGGAAGATTCGCTTTCGATTTCGTAGTGCCCAAAGATATTCGTCCCGATTACGGCCACGGTAAAATCAGTCTGTATGCATTTGAAGACCAGGACTTGAGAAAAGGCGTCGATACGACGGTGGTGATCGGCGGAATCAACACGCAAGCGCCCGACGATAACAAACCGCCGGTGATCAGACTCTATATGAACGACTACAATTTTTCCGACGGCGGTGTGGTCAATCCCGATCCGTTTCTTTTGGTGAAGCTGGAAGACGAAAACGGGATAAATACCGTTGGCGGCGTTGGGCACGATATAACCGCCGTACTCGACGGCGACGTGAACAATCCGTTTGTGTTGAACGATTACTACGAAGCCGATGCGAATACCTATACGCGCGGAAAAATCAAATTTAAGCTTTTCGGTCTGTCGCCCGGGCTGCATACAATCAAAGTGAAGGCGTGGGATACCTATAACAATCCGGCCGAAGCAAGCATTTCGTTCCGTGTTGTTGCTTCCGAAAAACTTGAAGTAACCCGTGTTTTGAATTATCCCAATCCTTTTATCGACTACACCGAGTTTTGGTTTACGACCAATCATCCGTATGAAAATCTCGACGTGCAAATAGATGTTTTCAGCGCTTCGGGTGAATTGGTATGGCAACACCGGCAAAACATTCTGACCCAAGGTTCCGTGTCGAGGGATATTACTTGGAACGGGCGTGATATGTTCGGAAGAAAAATCGGAAAAGGCGTGTATTTTTACCGGGTAACCGTGCGGACCGAAGACGGAAAACACGTAACGAAATGGCAAAAACTTGTCAAACTTTAATAAAATCCTATCTTTGTAAAGTTGTAACTATGTGTAAGATGAAGAAAACCGTATTAATTCTGTTGTTATTTACCGGATGGTTCGGGCAAATATATGCCCAAAATTCCACGGATACGCGCGTGATAACCACGGGTGTTCCTTTTCTGTTGATTTCATCGGATGCGCGTGCCGCCGGTATGGGTGATCAAGGCGTGGCCACCACACCGGATGCTTTTTCACAATTTTGGAATCCGGCCAAATATTTTTTCTACCGGAAAAATTTCGGTTTCGGGGTTAGCTATACGCCTTATCTGAGCCGGCTTGTCAATGATATTAATTTGATTTATTTGACGCATTTCGCCAAGATAAACGACCGGAGTGCCTACGGGGTAAGTTTGCGTTATTTCGGTTTGGGTCAAATCAATTTGGCCGATATCAACGGGGAAGATATGGGGACGGTTTCGCCCAACGAATTTGCCATTGACGGTTCCTATGCCCTGCAATTATCCCAGAAGTTTGCGATGGCCGTGGCTTTGCGTTTTGTCGTTTCGGATTTGAAATTGGAAACTTCCCAGTCCGATGCCACCGCGGCCAAAAACGTGGCTTTTGATATTGCCGGCTACTACCAATCGGACGATTTCGAAACGGGCGATGCTTTGGGACGTTACCGTTTGGGATTCGATTTTTCCAATCTGGGGCCCAAAATCCGCTATTACCGTAGCAGCGAAGGAAGTTTTATGCCGATGAATATGCGTTTGGGTGCCGGTTACGACTATATCGCCGATGCCTATAACACCATAAGCCTGCAATTTGAAACCAATAAATTGTTGGTGCCCACACCGCCTTTGCGCGATCCGAATACCGGACAGATTATCAAAGGAAAAGACAACAATGTGGGTTGGACGCAAGGCATTTTCCAATCTTTTGCGGATGCACCGGGCGGTTTTTCCGAGGAAATGAAAGAATTCAACTGGTCGCTGGGTCTGGAATATGCCTATATGCAATCGTTCAAAGTGCGCGCCGGATATTTCCACGAAAGCGAAATCAAAGGAAAGCGTAAATACCTGACTTTCGGTGCGGGCTTCAAATACAATTTTCTGGTCTTGGATATGTCCTACCTGTTCTCGATGAGCAAAATCAAAACTCCATTGGACGGAACGATGCGTTTTTCGGTAACCTTTTTTATCGACAAAGTGGGAAAAGCCAAAAAATCCACCAACGATTAAGCCGTATTCCTTATGAAAAAAATACAAATTCCCGTTTTTATCGACGAATTCGATGCGGAGGAATTATCCGAAGATGTGCGCCGTTTGATGCAAGAAGCCGTTGCCGCACGTGAAAAAGCTTATGCGCCCTATTCTCATTTCCGCGTCGGAGCTGCCGTTTTGTTGGAAGACGGAACCGTAGTAACGGGAAACAATCAGGAAAATGCCGCCTTTCCTTCGGGTATGTGTGCCGAGCGGGTAGCCGTATGGTATGCCGGATCACGATATCCGGATAAAAAAATCTTGAAAATATTCATTACGGCCCGTTCGGAGCGAAAGATTATCGATAAGCCCGTCCCACCTTGCGGTGCTTGCCGTCAAAGTATGGCAGAATATGAAGTGAAACAACATCAAGCCATCGAGATTTATTTTATGGGCGAAAAGGGAAAAATTTGGCGTTCGCCTTCCGTTTTGAATCTGTTGCCCTTGGTTTTCGAGGCCGATAATCTGTAACTCCGCTATTGAAAACGTTGTTGCAGGATCGAATCCCGTCGGCGTTTTTCCAGGAAAATTTCCTCGTAATTTTCTTTGTCCTCCGTGATCATATTGATTTGCCGGATCAATCCCGTATAGGCATCGGTAAACCGGTTATACAGA
>CAYUQW010000046.1:7203-9490 GCA_964446985.1 uncultured Flavobacteriaceae bacterium | reverse complement strand
ATTCACGATATGATTCCCGGCACCGACGAACTTCTGAAAAAGGAAAAAGTAACCGGTTACGTCGGTTTTGATCCGACGGCCGATTCCCTGCATATCGGCAACCTGGTGCCTATCATTATTTTAATGCACTTTCAACGGGCGGGACACAAACCCTTGGCCGTCATAGGCGGTGCCACGGGAATGATCGGTGACCCTTCGGGAAAATCCGCGGAACGAAACCTGTTGGACGAAGAAACCCTGCGGAAAAACGAAGCCGGCGTCAAAAAACAATTGGAACGTTTTCTGGATTTCGATCCTGCCAAACCCAATGCCGCCGAAATGCTCAACAATTACGATTGGACCAAGGATCTGAAACTGATAGATTTCGTCCGCAACATAGGCAAACATATCACCGTCAATTATATGATGGCAAAGGATTCCGTAAAAAAACGTCTTAATCCCGGGGCCGATAACCAATCGGGAATGTCGTTTACGGAATTTACCTATCAACTTTTCCAAGGTTACGACTTTTTGCATCTTTACAGGACAAAAAATTGCGTTATTCAAATGGGCGGTTCCGATCAATGGGGAAATATCACCACCGGAACGGAACTTATTCGTCGTATCGAAGGCGGGAAAGCCTATGCCCTCACGGTTCCGCTGATCACCAAATCCGACGGAACGAAATTCGGTAAAACCGAAAGCGGAAATGTTTGGCTGGATCCCGAACGTACCTCACCGTATAAATTCTACCAATATTGGATAAACACCTCCGACGAGGATGCCGAGAATTACATCAAAATCTTTACTTTTCTCGAAAAACCCGAAATCGAAGCGCTTATAGAGGAACATCGGCAAGCACCGCACCGGCGCATACTACAAAAACGTCTGGCTCAAGAAGTTACGCGGATGGTCCACGGTGAAGAAGCCTTGAAACAGGCGGAAGAAGCATCGGGCATTCTTTTCGGAAAAAACGTAACCGAAGCTCTGAAAAATCTCGACGAAAAAACCCTGCTCGAAATTTTCGAAGGTGTCCCCGGCGGTGAATTACCCAGATCATTGCTTGACCAAAATCCCGAAATTCAGCAAATCCTCACGGAATCCGGTTTTATGCCTTCGGGAAACGAAGCCCGGCGGGCCTTGAAGGAAAATTCCGTTTCCGTCAACAAGCAAAAGGTCGGAGCGGATTACCGGCTTTCTCCTTCCGATTTGATTCAAAACCGCTATGTTTTGTTGCAACGCGGTAAGAAAAAATATTTCCTGCTTAAATTCGTTTGACCTTTATGTCGCAACACCCGCTCGTTATCATACCCACTTACAACGAAGCCGAAAATATCGAAGATATTATCGAGGCGGTATTGCGATTGCCCGAACCGTTTCACATTCTTGTTGTCGATGATAATTCTCCCGACGGCACGGCCGAAATCGTCGAGCGCATAAGCAGGAAAAATTCGCGCGTACATCTGCTTTTGCGTAAGCGGAAGGAAGGTTTGGGCAAAGCTTATTTGGCAGGTTTCCGTTGGGCATTGGAGCATCATTACGCTTTTGTTTTCGAAATGGATGCCGACTTCTCACATCCGCCCGAAAAATTGCCGGAAATGTTGCGGATACTGGAAAACGACGAAGCCGATATGGTTATCGGTTCGCGGTATTTGCGCGGCCGTATCAATGTGGTCAATTGGGATTTGAAGCGGATTCTTTTGTCCTATTTCGCTTCTCTGTATGTGCGGATTGTTACGGGCATCCCCGTTCGGGACACCACAGCCGGTTTCGTAGGTTATAAGGCCGAAGTCTTGAAAAAAATCAATCCTGAAAATGTCCGTTTTATCGGTTATGCTTTTCAGATTGAAATGAAATACCGTGCTTGGAAAAAAGGATTTCGTCTGAAAGAAATTCCCATTATCTTTACCGACAGAATCAAGGGTAAATCAAAGATGAGCGGCGGTATCATATCGGAAGCCTTTTGGGGCGTACTGAAACTCAGGTGGGATGCACTTCGCGGAAAATTATAGGAAATGATTAGAAAATTATCATTACTACTGATTTTATTAGGTTTTTTTGCTTGTTCCCGTAAAGAAAAAAAGCCGGAAAAACTCATTTCGCAGCCTGAAATGACCCGTATCATAACCGATGTTTTATTGGCTAAAGAAATCTATCAACAAAAGAAAAACCATTTCGATAAAAATGATTTGAATCCGGTTACCGGCGTATTGAAAAAATATGGTGTCGATAGTGTGCGTTACATGGAATCCCTGGACTATTATGCCGATCATCCCGATATCTTTCTGCGGATGTATAAACAAGTGGA
>CAYUQW010000046.1:0-7103 GCA_964446985.1 uncultured Flavobacteriaceae bacterium | reverse complement strand
TAAGGAATATCCGTATCTTTGTTGCAAAATACGTCGAAAGTGCCCGAAAAAACCGCTTCATATCGTATAGCTTATTGGATTACGGCTTTCCTGCCGGTTTTGTTGGGTTTTGTTATTACTTTCGTTGTATTGAAATTTATCGAAAAAAAATATGTTCCCGATGAAGACGAAGAAGAAAAAAATCATAAGACTGACTAAAATTTTTCATTTCGAGACCGGCCATGCCCTTGCCGGATATGACGGAAAATGCAAAAATGTGCACGGTCACAGCTACCGCCTCGAAGTAACCGTTCAAGGAATTCCGATAGACGATCCGTCTCATGTCAAATACGGTATGGTGATCGATTTCGGGGATTTGAAAAAAATCGTCAAAAAAGAAGTGGTGGATGTTTATGACCACGCGCTGTTGTTGAACAAAAACGGGGGATACCGCGATATAGGGGAGTATCTCAAGGAAAAAGGCCATCGTATTCTGCTGGTGGATTTTCAACCGACGGGTGAAATGATGCTTTTCGATATCGCCGAAAGAATCAAAGCCAAATTGCCCGGAAATATCCGGTTGTTTTCCCTGAAATTGTACGAAACCGGAACTTCTTATGCCGAATGGTATGCAGACGATCAAGAAGGATAAAGCGGTAATCCGGTTGCCCGAAGGCAAAAAAGCCTATTTTATTTCCGATGTCCATCTTGGCAGTCCCGACTATGAAACCAGTCTGGCACGGGAGAAAAAACTCGTGCGCTGGCTCGAATCGATTGAAAACGAAACACAGGCTTTGTTTCTGGTCGGTGATATTTTTGATTTCTGGTTCGACTACAAACGGGCGGTTCCCAAATATTTTACGCGCTTTCTGGGACAATTGGCTCGAATGAGCGATCGCGGTATCGAAATTCATTTTTTCTACGGCAATCACGATATGTGGTTGAAGGATTATTTCGGCAAAGAACTCGGTTTGCACGTCCATAGCGACGCCTTGGATCTCACGCTCAACGATTTGCGTGTGTATATAGCACACGGCGACGGCTTGGGGCCCGGCGAACGCACATATAAGCTGATCAAAAAAATCTTTCGTAACCGGTTCTCCCAATGGTTATACCGGTGGCTTCATCCGGATATCGGTATTGCTTTGGCGCGGTATTTTTCCTATTCGAGCCGTAACGGAAAACCTGCGGATATCAATAGTTTTTTGGGACCGGAAAAAGAACATTTGATTCTGTATGCCAAGGAAATATTGAAGCGGCAACATTACGATTATTTTATTTTCGGACACCGACACCATACGGTGATTTTTCCTTTGACGGAAGACTCGACTTATATCAATTTGGGCGATTGGATCGAATGGTATTCCTTCGCCGTCTCCGACGGGAAAAAGATTGTTTTGGACAGTCTGAAAGCCAAGTCACAGGATAAATGATTTTTTGAAAATATGATATGCACGGCATAAAAAAATTTTATGACCAACCTGTCGTTTTCGAGCAAAATTGCGTTACTTTTGTTCAATTAAAAATAATATTGACCTAATGAAAAAGATATATAATGCACTGGTTTCCACATATACGATGGCACTGCTTTTTATCGTGTTTATCGTAGCAATGGCCTCTGCAACCTTTATTGAAGCCAAATACGGCACCGAAACCGCCCGCACGTTGATTTACGATGCTTGGTGGTTTGAATTGATAATGGCATTGGGACTTGTTAATCTGATCGGGAATATTTTCCGTTTCCGGCTGTATCGCAAGGAAAAATGGCATTCTTTTATTTTTCATATCGCCTTTATTTTTATCCTCATCGGTGCGGCGGTGACGCGTTATATTAGTTATGAAGGACAGATGCGTATTATCGAAGGACAAACAACCGATAAACTTTATACCGAAAGAAATTATATCCTTTTCCGTATCGACGACGGTAAAGAACAATTGGGCCCTTTTTACAAGCGTTTCAAGCTGACGGCTATCGGAAAAAACCGCTTTGATTTACATACGAATTTCAAGGGAAAACCCGTCTCGTTGACATTGATAAAAGCCGTTCCGCACGCAAAAAAAACATTCGTTCCGGATAATTCGGGAAAACCCGTCCTTACGTTGGTGGAATCGACTTCCGGGAAACGTAAAACCCGTTATATCCCCGAAGGAGAAGGCATATACCTTCGTAATCTCTATCTTGCATTCGGCAAGCAAAACCGGGCGGATATCCGTATTTTTTCCGACGGTCAACAATTGTTCATTCTCACCGATACCACGGGATATTACCAGGTGATGCGTACGGGAGAGCAGGGGAGTGTCCCCAAGGATTCGGTAATACCTTTTCATACGGGGGCTTTATATACGTTCGGGGATGTCCGGTTTGTTGTGCCGGAAAAACCGCGTCGCGGGAAAATTCAGGTTGTCAGCGGGAATGCTACGGACAATCCTTGGAACTATTTGCAGTTCAAACTGACTTCCGGGGATCAATCCAAAACAATCGAAGTTTTCGGCGGGCAATATTATACGGGTGCGCCTGTAATAACAAGGCTTAACGGCTTGAATTTTGTCCTTTTTTACGGACCGAAAATCATCAGCCTGCCTTTTAAAATCCAATTAAACGATTTTCAGCTGAAACACTATCCCGGTTCGAACAGCCCGATGTCCTATTCGAGCCAAATTACCGTTATCGATAAGGACACGACCTTTCCTTATAATATTCATATGAATCACGTCCTGGACTATCGCGGTTACCGTTTTTTCCAATCCTCCTACAACATTACGCCGCAATACGAAGAAACCGTTTTGTCGGTCAATCACGATTTTTGGGGAACATCCGTCACGTATTTCGGCTATTTTCTTTTGTATTTCGGTTTGATTATGATCTTTTTCAATCCCAATTCATTGTATCACCATATTCGACGTCATCTGGCATATATTCAACGAAAGCGTAAGGCACTCGGTTTTATACTGGTTTTTTCCCTGCTATGGCAGGTGCACGGACAGGAAGCCCATCCCGATTTTACCCAAATTCAACATTATAACAAAATCATTTCGCCAACGGTTATTCCCGATACTTTGGCCGAGAAATTCGGATTACTGGTCATTCAGGATTACGGCGGAAGAATGAAACCGGTGGATACCTATGCATCGGAGTTGTTGCGTAAATTGTCCAAGCACGACACGTGGAAAATTCCCGATACAACACGTAAAATCAATGCCGATCAGTTCCTGTTTTCGATGATATTGATACCGCAGGTTTGGGCGTATGTGCCTGTAATTTATCTCGAACGCGGCGATACGAAAGTCAGGGAGATTCTCGGCTTGAAAAAGGATGTAAAATATGCTTCCCTCGGTGATTTCTTTGACGAAAACGGTGAGTATAAGTTGGCCCCGTACGTGGAAAAAGCTTCCAAAACACGTATCAAACCCAAATTTCTGAAAGACATTGAAAACATAGATCGTCGAGTCAACTTGCTGTATTCCACCTTGATGGGCGTAAATCTGCGATTGTTTCCCAAACCCGGTGATCCCCGCCATAAATGGTATTCTCCCGTTGATGTGGCAAAAGCAGGATTCAAAGGCAACGACTCCCTGTTCGTGGCAAGCATATTCCCGATGTTGCGCCAAGCCGTTCACGAAAAAGATTATAAAAAATTGAGTGAATACATCGGTCTTATCGATATCTATCAAAAACGCTTCGGCAAGGACGTCTATCCCGATCCGGCCAAGTTGAAATGGGAAATGTTTTACAATAAATACGACGCTTTCCGGTCGATGTTCTGGAAATTGATGCTGGCCGCCTTACTGATGCTTTTTATCGCCATTGCAAAAATCATTCGTCCTTCCGGGTTATTGAATATAATGTCAAAACTGATGCAAGCCGTTCTTTGGCTGATGTTTTTCTATATGGTATTTTTCCTGGGATTACGTTGGTATATCAGCGGGCACGCGCCTTGGTCCAACGCCTACGAGTCGATGATTTACGTTACCTTGGCCACATTTCTTTTCGGTTTGTGGTTCGGACGAAAATCGGATCTTACGGCGGCAAGTGCGGCTTTTATTGCGTCGATTATGCTGATGGTGGCGCATTGGAATTGGATGGATCCGGCCATTGAAAATTTGGTTCCCGTGCTCAATTCCTACTGGCTGATGATTCACGTTGCGGCCATTGTGGCCAGTTACGGTCCTTTTATCTTAGGTGCGATGCTGGCTTTATTGACGATGTTTTTCATCATCTTTACCACGAAGAAAAACAAACCTCGTTTTGAATTGATTATCAAGGAATTAACCGATATAAACAAAATGGCATTGATGGTCGGATTGGTCCTGCTTACCATCGGAAATTTCCTGGGCGGACAATGGGCCAACGAGAGTTGGGGACGCTATTGGGGATGGGATCCCAAAGAAACCTGGGCGCTCATCAGTATTATGACCTATGCTCTGATTATACATTCGCATATTGTTCCCGCTTTGCGCGGATTATTCAAATTCAACGTGATGGCACTTTTCGGTGTTTTGGTAATTATGATGACCTATTTCGGCGTCAATTTCTATTTGGCTGGGCTTCATTCCTATGCCAAAGGTGAGCCCGTACAAACGCCGGCATCGGTTTACATAAGTGTTACCGTATTGATAATCATTACTTTAATAGCGGCATGGCGCTATTGGAAAATCTATAAAAATCCCAAAGAAACCGGCATGTGATTTTTTCATAATAATTTCATACCTTTGCATTTCGTAATACATAAAAATCATTAAAATAATATTGGCATGTATTTGACACCTGAAATCAAGAAAGAAATTTTCAAAAAGTACGGGAAATCCGAGAAAGATACCGGATCCCCCGAAGGGCAAATCGCCTTGTTTACGTACCGTATCAATCATTTGACGGAGCATTTGAAGAAGCACAAGCACGATTACAGCACCGAAAGGGCGCTGGTGATGCTTGTAGGAAAACGAAGGAAATTGTTGAATTATCTCAAGAAAAACGACATCGAACGCTACCGAAACATTATCAAAGCGCTCGGATTGAGAAAATAAGACAAACGGGGCAGGAAACTGCCCTTTTTTTATATTAACGTAATTAAAAATCAAGGATTTATGACAAAACCGGAACCAATCAAACAAGTAATTGTGTTGGATGACGGACGCGAAATCACGATCGAAACCGGCGTATTGGCCAAACAAGCGGATGGTTCCGTGGTTGTACGGATGGGAAATACGATGTTGCTGGCAACCGTTGTGTCCAATAAAGATATCAACCCCGATACGGATTTTCTGCCTTTGACGGTGGATTACCGGGAAAAATTTGCCGCTTCGGGTAAATTTCCCGGCGGATTTTTTAAACGCGAAGGACGTCCTTCCAGCGAAGAAATTTTGGTAATGCGCTTGGTGGATCGCGTATTGCGTCCCATCTTTCCCAAGGACTACCACGCCGAAACCCAAGTGATGATTTCATTGATGTCCTACGACGAAAACGTTCAGCCCGATGCTTTGGCAGGATTAGCCGCATCGGCTGCCATAAGCGTTTCGGATATCCCGTTTGACGGTCCCGTGGCCGAAGTGCGTGTTATCCGCAAAAACGGCGAATGGATGATCAATCCCGGAATCAAGGATATCGAAGAAGCCGATATCGACCTTATGGTCGGCGGTACGGCCGATTCCGTTACGATGGTGGAAGGACAAATGCTCGAAGTGAGCGAAGAAGAAATGATCGAAGCTATCGAGCGGGCACACGAAGTTATCAAGAAACTGGTTGCCGCACAGAAAGAATTGGCCGGTAAAATCGAAAAAGCACAAGTAAAACGCGAATACGAACGCCCCGAAGACAAACCCGAACTCTTCGATAAAGTTTATCAAGCCGCCTACGATAAAATCTATGCAATTGCCAAACAGGGAACGGCCAAACAGGAACGAAAAGAAAAATTCGATGCCGTTAAGGAAGACGTTTTGGCACTTTTTTCCGAAGAAGAACTGGAAGAAAATCAAAAACTCATCGAAAGCTATTTCTCGGACGTGAAGAAAAAAGCCGTTCGCGATTTGGTACTGAACGAAGGCATACGGTTGGACGGACGAAAAACGACGGATATTCGACCTATTTGGACAGCCGTCGATTATCTGCCCTCGGTTCACGGCTCGGCTATTTTCACCCGTGGAGAGACACAAGCTTTGGCATCCGTTACTTTGGGAACTTCCATGGATGTAAACGTTATCGACGGCGTCTCGTTCCAAGACGAAGAAAGATTTTACCTACATTATAATTTCCCGCCTTTTTCCACCGGCGAAGCCCGTCCCATTCGCGGAACTTCCCGAAGGGAAATCGGTCACGGTCACCTGGCCCAGCGGGCTTTGGAACCTATGGTTCCCAAAGACACGCCTTATACAATCCGCGTAGTTTCCGATATCCTGGAATCCAACGGTTCGTCTTCCATGGCTACCGTTTGTGCAGGCAGCATGGCATTGATGGATGCCGGTATTCAGTTGAAAAAAGCCGTTGCCGGAATTGCGATGGGATTGATTTATGACGAAGAAACCGGTAAATATGCCGTGCTTTCCGATATTTTGGGCGATGAAGACCATCTGGGCGATATGGATTTCAAAGTAACCGGCACAAAAGACGGCATCACCGCTTGTCAAATGGATATCAAAATCAAAAACCTCGACCGTGATATTCTGATCAAAGCACTGCATCAGGCACGCGAAGGACGTATGCACATCATGGAAGAAATGAACAAGACCATTTCCAAGCCCCGTCCCGATGTCAAAGAGTTCGTACCGAAAATCGAAAAAATCGAAATTCCCAAAGAATTTATCGGAGCCATTATCGGTAAAGGCGGAAAAGATATTCAACAATTGCAGGAAGACACCGAAACGGTTATCGTTATCACCGAAGAAGGCGACAACGGCGTTGTGGAAATTATGGGAAAAAGCCGTGAAAAAATCCGGGAAGCCATCGATATTATTCGCAGCATTGCCTTTGAACCCGAAGTAGGGGAAGTTTACGAAGGGAAAGTAACCTCCATTAAAGATTTCGGTGCTTTCATCGAAATCGGACGGGGAACCGAAGGCTTGTTGCACATCTCGGAAATCGATTGGCACCGGACGCACAATGTTGCCGACAAGCTGAAAGTCGGTCAAATTAT
>CAYUQW010000045.1:0-9625 GCA_964446985.1 uncultured Flavobacteriaceae bacterium | reverse complement strand
TATTTGTAATCCTTGCCGTAGCCCAAATTCTTCGTAAAGGCATTGGAAGGATTGCGCAAATGCATAGGAACGGGCAAATCCCCCGTTTCACGCACGAAGGCTTGCGCTTTGTTGATGGCGAGATATGCCGAATTGCTTTTGGGCGATGTTGCCAGATAAATCGTTGCCTCGGAGAGAACGATACGGGCTTCGGGCATGCCGATTTTGGATACGGCATCAAACGCCGCATTGGCCATTAACAAGGCGTTGGGATCGGCCAAGCCGATATCTTCCGCGGCCAAAATAATTAATCTCCTGGCAATAAAAACGGGATCCTCCCCGGCTTCCAACATACGTGCCAACCAATATACGGCCGCTTGCGGGTCGCTTCCGCGTACGGATTTGATAAAGGCCGAAATAATTTCGTAATGCCAATCGCCTTTTTTGTCGTACCCGGGAATTTTTTCTCGTAAAATCCGTTCGATTTCCTGCTTGTCAATCCGTTTTTTGTCACTCGTCATCACCACCATCTCCAATGCATTCAACAAGCGGCGGACATCACCACTTGCATATTTAATCAAGGTGTTTTCGTCGATTTCCTCAATTTTTTTTGCCGCCAGCAGTTCATCTTCCGACAAGGCTTTCCTTATGATTTTACGTAAGGACACCTCATCCACCGGGCGCAAAACAAAGGTATGCATCCGCGAGAGTAAGGCACGGTTGACCTCGAATCCGGGGTTCTCCGTCGTTGCACCGATGAGGATAATTTTTCCTTTTTCGACCGCCTCCAAAAGGGCATCCTGTTGGGCTTTGTTGAAACGGTGAATCTCATCCAAAAAAATCACGGGCGACTTGCCGAACAAACCCGTTTTATCATACTTTTTTAAAATTTCTTTCACATCCTTAACCCCCGCATTGACGGCACTCAACGCATAAAAAGGTCGCCCGGTTTCTTTGGCTATGATACGGGCCAAAGTGGTTTTTCCCGTCCCGGGAGGTCCCCAAAACAACATCGAAGGAATGAAATTTTCACGCAACATCCGGGTTATAACTCCTTCATTTCCTGTCAAATGTTCCTGACCGAGAACTTCTTCCAAAGTGCGCGGCCGCATACGCTCCGCCAAAGGCTTGTATTCATTCATACCAATACTTTCTTTGTCCAAGTTATAAAAAAATGCGGAAACGTAATTCTGGCAAAATTTTTTTATTTACAAAATTTTAATTATCATTGCATAAAAATTTAACATGGATTAATGGAACGCCAAATACACCTCGATCCGAGAAAAACCGTAGTGATAAAAATCAATCCCGGAAAAGGAATTGTATATGCCAATGATTACGCATTGGAGGTATTCAATTATGACCTTATCGAATTTATCGGCAAAAAGCCCAAGATTGTCTGCCACGACGATATGCCGGATGCCATCCACGACATGATAGGCGAAATGATTTTCGAGTATCAAAAGGGATATGCCATATTAAAACACAAAACCCAATACAACCGGTATTTTTGGGCATTCACTTATTTCGCCCCGTCGTATAAAGAAAACGGCAGTTTCGATTCGTTCATCACACTGAGGAAACCGATCCCTGTTTCCCTGCTCAAAAAAAGCCTCAGCGAAACCGTCACGGAAATTGAAAACCTATATTTTAAAGTCCGACAAATAGAAAAACACAGCGGACCGGAACAAGGACGAAAATACCTCGAAGGCTTTCTGGAAGACAGGAATTTTGATAATTTAACGGAATATTATTTGGGATTTTTCAAGTTTTCGAATATCTTGCCGGACGTTTTTAAATTAAACCACTTGACACCGCCAAAAACTTTTAAAAAATTTTATGGAGTTAAAATATAAAAAACATACTGCCATGGAGAAAGAACTCTACTTGCACCCTCGTCAAACCGCCACCGTTAAAATCGGGTTCGATCGCGGTATTTTGTATGCCAATGATTATGCCCTGAAAATGTTCGGTTACGATTTGACAGAATTCATTGGACAAAAGCCCCGTATTGTCTGTCATGAAGATATGCCCCATATAATACACGATATGATCGGCTCCATCATTTTTAACTACGATAAAGGCATTGCCGTTTTGAAACACAGAACAAAAGACGGCGATTATTTTTGGGCCTTTACCTATTACAAACCTTCCTATAAGGCCGACGGAACTTTCGAATCATTCGTAACTATGCGCAAACCTTTACCCGATAAAAAAATCAACGGTACGGAAGAAAATCTCAGGAAACAAATCGGTAAATTATACACGGCTGTCAAAGAAATCGAATCCCTTGTGGGATATGAACAGGCGCTTAAATATATGGACGGTTTTCTGGAAGATAAGGGATACAAAACTTTGAGGGAATATTACATGAGTTTTTTCGATTTCAAGGAGGAAGAGTTGGAGAAATTTTTTGCAATGGATAAAAATACGCCGGAAAAGGAAATTTTACGTTACTACGACCGGAGTAAATTATTGGTTTTTTAATCGTCTTTACCCCTACACATACGGATTTCGGAACTTGTATTCCTGTTAACGGGATAATTTTTATCTTTACAAAAAAATCGTTTATGCCTACGAAATCCGCTACATTGCCCTATAAAGTCAAGGATATAAACCTGGCCGAAGCGGGACGCAAAGAAATCACGCTTGCCGAATACGAAATGCCCGGCCTGATGGCGCTGCGAAAAAAATACGGCCCGTCAAAACCGTTGCAAGGCGCCAAAATAAGCGGTTCGCTCCATATGACGGTGCAAACGGCGGTGCTTATCGAAACACTGAAGGAATTGGGCGCCGATGTCCGCTGGGCCAGTTGCAATATTTATTCCACGCAGGACGAAGCGGCGGCGGCCGTTGCCGATGCCGGCGTTCCCGTATTTGCCTGGAAAGGCGAAACCCTCGAAGAATATTGGTGGGCTACTGAACAGGCTTTGACTTGGCCGGACGGCAGCGGTCCGGATTTAATCGTGGATGACGGAGGCGATGCCACCCTGATGGTGCATCTGGGCTATGCCGCCGAAGAAAATCCCGCCATTTTGGATAAACCGGCCGAAAGCGAAGACGAGGCCGAATTGCTGAAACGACTGAAAAACAGCCTGGAAACCGACCCGAAAAAATGGCACCGGATAGCCAAAAAAATCAAAGGCGTATCGGAAGAAACCACCACGGGCGTTCACCGGCTTTACCAACGCTTCAAGGACGGAAAATTGCTGTTTCCGGCCATTAACGTGAACGATTCCGTGACCAAATCCAAATTCGACAACCTCTACGGATGCCGCGAGTCCTTGATTGACGGAATCAAGCGCGGGACCGACATTATGATTGCCGGAAAAACGGCTGTCGTTTGCGGTTACGGTGAAGTGGGCAAAGGTTCGGCACAAGCCCTGAAAAATTTCGGCGCCAAGGTAATCGTTACGGAAATCGATCCGATATGTGCCTTGCAAGCGGCTATGGAAGGCTACGAAGTGCTTCGCGTGGAGGACGTGGTGGAAAAAGCCGATATTTTCGTTACCGCTACCGGGAATAAAGACGTTATCACCTTGGAACACATGCTCAAAATGAAAAACAACGCCATTGTGGCGAACATCGGGCATTTCGATAACGAAATCCAGGTGGACAGGCTCAAAAATTATCCCGGCATCCGGCATATCAACATCAAACCTCAAGTGGATAAATACATTTTTCCCGACGGACACGGTATTATCCTCCTTTCGGACGGGCGTTTGGTCAATCTCGGCAATGCCACGGGGCATCCTTCTTTCGTCATGAGCAATTCTTTCACCAATCAGGTGTTGGCCCAGATGGAACTCTGGCAAAAAGATTATCCCGTCGGCGTATATCGCCTGCCCAAGCATTTGGATGAAGAAGTGGCGAGGTTGCATCTGGAAAAATTGGGCGTCAAACTTACCCGTCTGACACCGGAGCAAGCCGAATATCTCGGTATTCCCGTAGAAGGGCCTTACAAGCCCGAATATTATCGATACTAAATTTCCGAAGAAGAAAAATTTCGCCGTATGCTCAAACAAAGATTGCAACAGAAACAAATACAGAAACTTACGCCGCAGCAAATTCAGTTTATGAAGCTGATTCAATTGCCCACCGTGGCTTTTGAACAAAAGGTGAAGGAAGAAATGGAGAAAAACCCGGCACTGACCGATGCGCCCGAACCCGATGAGGAAAATTTGCTGCACGAAACGGACACTTACGATAATGAGATTCCGGAAACACCGCCCGATACCGCGACGGATAACGGTCCCGATATGGAAAGCATCGACGAATATCTCAATATGGACGACACGCCGGGCTACAAAACCTACACCTCGAATTACTCCCCCGATGATGACGAAGAAGATTACCGCTACAACATATCCGGCGACCAGTCTTTCAGGGAATATCTGATGTCGCAACTGGCGGCATTCCGCTTGGATGACAATCAAATGAAAATTGCCGAATACATCATCGGCAGTTTGGATGATGCGGGTTATTTGCGACGCGAATTGATCGATATTTCCGACGATCTGGCTTTCAACGAAAGCATTGTGGTGGACGAAAAGGAGATTGAAGATGTGCTGACAAAAGTCATTTGGCTGTTGGATCCGCCGGGCGTGGGAGCCAGGAACTTGCAGGAAAGCCTGATCATCCAATTGAAACGTAAAAAACCGACACCCGAACGGGAATTGGCCCTTAAAATCCTGGAACGAACTTTCCACGAACTGACGCATAAGCACTACGATAAAATCATAAGCAGGCTCAAAATCGACGAAGACCGTTTGCGTGCCGCTTTGGAAGAAATAAAAAAACTCAACCCGAAGCCCGGCGGCTCGATGACCGGCAACCGTATCACCACCCACATTATTCCCGATTTTATCGTGCGAATCGAAGACGGTCCCGACGGAGAAAAAATTCCCGTGGTGGAACTGAATATGCGCAATCTGCCCCAGCTGCGTATTTCCCGTCAGTTCCGCGAAATGCTCGAAGGCTATAAACTCGAAAAAAACAAAACGGGCAAGCAGAAAGAAGCCATTGCTTTTATCAAACAAAAACTCGATTCGGCCAACTGGTTTATCGACGCCGTCAAACAACGCTACCAAACGCTGGAAAAAACGATGAAGGCTATCGTGGATTACCAGAAGGAATATTTCCTCACAGGCGACGAAAAGAAAATCAAACCGATGATTCTCAAAGACATTGCCGAGAAAATCGATATGGATATTTCCACCGTTTCGCGTGTGGCCAACAGCAAATATGTGGATACGCCCTACGGAACAAAATTGTTGAAAGAATTCTTTTCCGAAAGTTTGACCAACGATGCCGGCGAGGAAGTTTCCACCATTAAAATCAAGGAAATTCTTAAGGAAATTGTAGAAGGAGAAGACAAGAAAAAACCTTTTACGGACGATGCCCTGTCGCGTGAATTAAAAAAACGCGGTTACAAAGTCGCGCGACGAACAGTGGCCAAATACCGTGAGCAATTGGGCATTCAACCGGCACGATTACGCAAAGAATTATGATGCGCCTATTAGGAAAAATCCTTGATAAAGATTGGCCCGCTTGGTTGATTTCCTCCGTTTTTCATCCCGTTTTCATCCCGTTTTATACGGTTTTGCTTTATTTCTATTTGAGTTCGTATTTTTTCTATAATTTTCCCCGCCTGCTGCAGATTATTTTCCTTCCGGCGATTGTAGTTCCGCTTCTGCTTCAGTTTTTGCTGTGGCGGATGCGCATTCTCAAATCGTTTTTCCTTATTACGTCCCAAGCGCGTTTGTATTTCACCCTGCTGATGGCTTTCATTTACCTGCTTCTTTTCCGCTTGATTCAGCCGCTGCCGGTGCTGAAAGAATTGTCCGTATTTTTTCTGGGCGTTTCCATCTCCTTGTTTCTTGCGGCGTTTTTCAACCTGTTCCGCTTGCGTCCGAGCCTGCACGCCCTGGCTTTTGCCGGCGGTTTCTTTTTCCTGTTGCTCCACAGTTACCGTCACCGGGAAAATATCCTCGATATATTGGCCCTGTGGATTTTTACGGCCACATTGACCATAGCCGCCCGGTTCAAACTGAATGCCCATACACCGGCCGAGATTTTTTTGGGATTATTATCGGGATTTGCAGGAATCGGATTAGCTTACCTATATTTGTATTGATAAAAAATTGCCAAATACTAAAACAGAAAATCTGACGTTAGTTATAATTTGAAATGTACCCTCGGATGAAGCACATATTATCCCGGTTTTTTTTATTTTTTTTCCTCGGTTCAATCGTTTTTTCCTGTTCGACAAAGAAAGCCACGGTCGTATCGCGAAATTATCACGCGCTGACCTCGGAATACAATATTCTTTTTAACGGAAACGAAGCTTTGGAAAAAGGCAAGGACGAATTGGAAAAAAAGATGCAGAAGGATTTTTATACGGAACTGCCTCTCGAAGGGATGGAATTCAATGACAAAATCACCCTGCCCGGACAAGCACGTTCCAACTATTTGGACAAAGCCGAAGAAAAAGCCGCCAAAGCCTTGCAACGTCACCGGATGGAGATAGGCGGCGTGGAATATAATCCGAAAATGGATGAGGCGATGCTCTTGTTGGGAAAAGCACGTTACTACGACCAACGCTACCTCGGAGCGCTGGAAGCTTTCAATTATGCGCTGGACAATTATTATGATACGGATTTGCGTTACGAATTGGAACTGTGGCGTGCCAAAACCCGTTTGCGTATGGGAAATATCCGGTGGGCGCGCAACGAATTTGCCCGAATTATCAATAGCAAGCATTTTCGCCCGGATACCAAAGCCTTGGCCTACGCTTTCATCTCCGAGACCTATCGCGGCGATACGTTGACCGATACGGTGGGATTGTATCTTTCCAAAGCCGCCCGTCAGGCACGTTCGCGTCAATTGAAAATTCATCTGGCCTACAAAGCCGCACAAGTGTGGGAAAAACTCAATCGTCCCGATTCGGCGCTGGCAATGACCGCATTGATACTGAAAAAAAATTATCCCGAAGAGTTCGTGTTACGTACCAAATGGTATCGAATGCGTTTGACTTTACGCGATTCCGCGGTAAGGCGCGATACGGTGCTCTTGGCCAAATATTTGAAAAATCTGAACGGATACCTGAAAAATTACTACTTCCACCGCTATTATCCCGATATTCACTATGTCAAAGCCGAAATTTACCTGACGGAAAACAAAATTCCCGAAGCTACCCGTGAATACGGTGAGGCGGCACGAAGTCCGAACAAAAGTCTGAAAAAATCGGCCTACCGGCGTTTGGCAGATATTTACTGGAACCGTTCCGATTACTTCACATCGGGCAAATACCTCGACAGCCTGTTATCGGTAACCGATAAAAATACCTTGGAACATTTGCTTATTTCACAGAAACGCCGCAGTATCGACAAAATTGTCAAATGGGAAGGTATCATTCGCCGCGACGACAGTATTTTGCGGTTCATCCGGTTGGATACGGCTACACAACGGAACAAAATCAGGGCATATATTGCACAACTGCGTGCGAAGGAAAGAGCGCAGGCCGCCGCAAAGAAACAACGGATGCAGACGGGCGGACAGCGCGCCGGACAATTTTATTTTTACAACCCCGAACAGGTCAAAAAAGGCAAAGCGGCTTTCACGGCATATTGGGGCGAACGGAAACTGGAAGATTTGTGGTTTTTGGAAAACAAATACGGAAAAATCAGCGAAGAAACGGCGGAGGACAACGAAGAAAATATTGCCGCGACCAATCCGGGCAAACCCGAAACCGAAGACAAATATACCGTTGCCTATTACCTGAACCGGCTTCCCCGGACCCGGGCGCAAATCGACAGTGTACGAAAGGAATTATTGCAGGCGCATTTATATCTGGGCATCAATTACGCCGATGAAAAACTCAAGGAATATGCCATAGCCAAGCAACATTTGTCGTATGTTTTGGCGCATCAACCCTCGGCGGAACAGGAAGCGCAGGCTTACTATATGCTCTACAAAATCGCGGGAAAACAAAATCAACCTGCCGAAAGGGAAAAATACCGCCGGATGCTTACGCAAAAATTCCCCGACAGTCCCTTCACCAAATTTATCCTTCATCCGGATTCGGCGGGAGATTCGGATATGGCATTTCTACAGGATTTTCAGCAGACCTACCGTGTTTTTCAATCGGGAAAATGGACCGAAGCCATCCGTCTCTCGCGACAATTCTACGAGAAACATCATCGCCATCCCGATGCACCTAAATTTTTGTTGTTGGAAGCACGCGCCCGAGGAAAACAATACGGTATAGCCGCATATAAAAAAGTTTTGAATGAAATCACAGCCACCTATCCCGGTTCCGATTATGCCGAATACGCGAAGGAAATCGACAAAAAACTGGATTTGCTCATAGCACGTTACGGCAAGAAAAGCAAGGATGAATTTCCTTATTTTCTGGTATTTAAACAACCCGATCCCGATTCATTGTCTTTAGGCAGGTTGCATCAATGTTTGCTGGATATTTATCATAAGGAAAACACTTCCGGCAAACGGATTTTCGAAGACAGATATACGGACAGCATCGTTTTCACGGTAACGGGAAATTTCCTCAGTCGTCAATCGGCGGAATATATTCTCGAAAAAATGCGGGAAAATCATTGTAATATTCCCGAACATTTCATTATTTCCGAAAAGAATTATATAAATTTGCAACTCACAAAGGGGAAAGAACTCCGAATTTCAACCAGAAAAACCAAGAAAAATGTTCAACGACAAGAAGAAAACCGGCAACGGCAACGGCATCTCGAAACAACCCAACCACCTGGGGCAAACTTCTTTCATCAAAGGCGAAATCGAGTCCAAGGAAGATTTCAGGATAGACGGCAAAATGGAGGGTAATTTCACCACGACCGGTAAATTGGTTGTCGGCGAAAAAGGTGAATTAAACGGGACCGTCAAGGCCAATCAAGCCGAGATACAAGGTAAAATAACGGGTGATCTGATCGTATCGGATTTACTCACCGTTCGTAAAACCGCCCATATCGAGGGCAATGTCAAAACCGGTAAATTGGCGATTGAGAGCGGCGCTATCTTTAACGCTACCTGCGAAATGACAACAACGGCTCCCGCCAAGGCATCCGCCAAAAAAGTATGAAAAAAAAGAAATCAGGCACGTCCGTACTGATATTCTCGGGCCTGACTTTTGAAATGGCTGCCATTATCGGTACGGGAGCATTTGCAGGAAATTACCTGGATAAGCGTTACGATTTGTCAACGCCCTGGTTTACGGTCATCTTTTCATTGGCAGGTATAGCCTTGAGTTTTTATTTCGTATTCTCTCAAATTCATTTATGGGAAAAAAACAAATCCTCATAGTTTTTCTCCCTTTAATTATTGCAGCGATTTTATCGGTTCTATTGCCGGTTGTCAATCCTTTGTTACCCCTTCGCATACATCTGTATTTTCTGGGATTAATTTCTCTTTGGTCGATTATTATCGCATTACACGCCACCTTGCTCAACAAACGGAACGATCATTTAAAAGTGTACAACGTTTTTGTGTTTTGGACCATTGTAAAAATGGCTTCGGCCGGATTATTGTTTTTATATTTGAAGAAAGCTTATCCGGGAGTAAAAATTGTGCCGTTGGTGACGGAATTTATAATACTTTATTTTTTGTCGTTGGTTTA
>CAYUQW010000044.1:4172-9676 GCA_964446985.1 uncultured Flavobacteriaceae bacterium | reverse complement strand
GCATTCCTCGCCGCCGTTTCTTCCGATTTTTTCTTGGAGCGTTCGCGTCCGCGTCCCATCAGTTCGTCGTCGATGAAAAGTTCGGTGAAAAATACCGGTCCGTTGACATTGGGCGCTTCTTCGCGGGTTACGAAGGTGACTTTATGCTTGCTTTTTTGCCCCCAAATAACCAGTTTGTTTTTAAAACTGCTTATCTGATGACGGAGTTTTTCCAAATCGATTTTATCGAGAATATGGCGGTGAATAAATTCCTCCGCTTTTTCCTTGCCGCCGTCCAAGTACAAAGCGCCGATAAGCGATTCCATCAAATTTCCGTAGATATTCCGTCCCGGTAATTGATGCTCGGAAAATGTAAGGAATTTTTTGAGTTTTAGTCGTTTTCCTATTCCATTCAGATTTTTACGGCTGACTATTTTGGCACGCAATTCCGTCAATTCGCCTTCGCGGGCATCGGGAATACGGCGGAACAAATACTCCGAAACGATGAGAGACAAAACAGCATCGCCCAGAAATTCCAGTCGTTCGTAATTGAACGATTGTCCTTCGCCGGTTTTGATATTTTCTCCGGGGTGGGTGAATGCCTCCCGGAACAGCATCGGATTGGCCGGTTGATAGCCTATCAATTGGCGGATATTTTTTTCGAATACGTCATCCTGCGGAAAATCTATGTTTTCCGTCTTACGTATCCATTTGGCGATAAATTCTTTTAGGTTCGTTTTATTCGAATTTTTTGAATAAAATCGAAGTATTGTGGCCGCCGAATCCGAAAGTGTTGTTCAGTGCATATCGCACTTCGCGATCCTGTGCCTTGTTGAAGGTCAAATTCAGTTTCGGATCGATTTCCGGATCATCCGTGAAATGATTGATCGTCGGCGGAATTTTGCTGTTTTGAATGGCCAGAATGGTGGCAATACTTTCCACGGCACCTGCCGCACCGAGCAAATGGCCGGTCATCGATTTGGTCGAACTGATATTGAGGTCATAAGCCTTATCGCCGAAAACTTTCCGAATGGCTTTGATTTCGGCAATGTCGCCCAAGGGTGTCGAAGTGCCGTGAACGTTGATGTAATCGATTTCCGATTTGTCCACGCCGGCTTCGGCTATGGCCATTTCCATTACGCCGGCTGCGCCTTCACCTTCGGGATGCGGCGCCGTCATATGGTAGGCATCGGCATTGAGGCCGGCACCGGCTATTTCGGCATAGATGGTTGCGCCGCGTTTCAGGGCGTGTTCCAATTCTTCCAATACGACGATACCTGCGCCTTCGCCGATAACAAATCCGTCGCGGTCTTTGTCGAAAGGACGTGAAGCCGTTGCCGGATCGTCGTTGCGGGTCGAGATGGCACGCATCGAACTGAAACCGCCCACTCCCACTTCGGTAACGGCGGATTCGGCACCTCCCGAAATGATAACGTCGGCTTTGCCGAGCCGTATCAGATGATAAGCGTCAATCAGTGCGTGAGACGAAGTGGCACAAGCCGAGACGGTGGCATAATTCGGTCCTTTGTAGCCGTATTGAATTGAAATTAACCCGGCAGCCATGTCGGGAATCATTTTGGGAATCAAAAAAGGACTGAACCGCGGATTTTTTCCGCCGGCTATAAAATTTTCCACTTCCTGTTGGAAAACATTCAGCCCGCCGATCCCCGATCCGATGATTACTCCCACGCGGTTTTTATCGATATCGGCCTGTTCGAGCCCTGCATCTTTAACGGCCTCTTGGGTGGCCACCAGGGCATATTGCGTAAAAAAATCGGTTTTGCGAAGCAATCCGCGGTCCAAAAACGCTTTCGGATCGAAATTTTTGACTTCGCAGGCAAAACGGGTCTTGAACCTGGAAGCATCGAATTTCGTTATGGGAGCGGCACCGCTCACTCCGGCAAAAAGATTTTCCCGGAATTCGGGTATATTATTCCCGATGGGAGTTAATGCTCCCAGGCCCGTGATGACGACTCGTTTCAGACTCATTAAGCGTTCAGGTGTTCTTCAATGTATTTGATGGCTTCACCGACCGTTTGAATTTGTTCGGCTTGATCATCGGGGATTTGAATGTCGAATTCTTTTTCGAATTCCATAATCAATTCAACGGTATCCAAGGAGTCGGCTCCAAGGTCCGTGGTGAAATGGGCTTCGGGAGTAATTTCGTTTTCGTCAACGCCGAGTTTCTCAACGATGATGGCTTTTACTCTGGATGCTACATCAGACATAATGGTAATTTTTTGTGTTAGCTACGGCGCAAAAATAGGTATTTTTATAAATATGCAAATCGTTTCGGTCATTTTATTCGAATCGCAGAAAAATCGTTATTCTTTCATTTTTATTTTTATACGGATATGAGTTTTATATAAGTGTTTGACAGTAAAAATGTTACAAAATTTTTGGTTTGGTTTTATGTATAATTTCCGATAATAAAACGAAGTGAAAAATATGATTTACCTTTGCATAAGGGAAAATTTCGGATACACATTTTATGGAACCAAAGGTTATTTTGATTATAGTTTTACAATTTTTATTGAGTATTTCCATTTTGGTCGTCCTTCACGAATTGGGGCATTTTCTGATGGCCAAGTTGTTCAAAACGCGCGTGGAGAAATTTTACATGTTCTTCAATCCGTGGTTTTCGCTTTTCAAGAAAAAAATCGGTGAGACGGAGTACGGTATCGGATGGTTGCCTTTGGGCGGCTACGTGAAAATCTCCGGAATGATCGACGAGAGTATGGACAAACGCTTTATCGGACGGGAGCCGAAGCCTTGGGAATTCCGCAGCAAGCCCGCGTGGCAACGCCTGTTGATTATGTTGGGCGGCGTGCTTATGAATATCCTCGTGGCCATCGTGATTTATATTGCCGTGGTATATACTTGGGGCGAAACCAAAATCCTGATGAACAGTCTCAAAGACGGTGTTTGGGTGCAAAATTCCGTGTTGAAAGATGCCGGATTGAAAAACGGAGACAAAATTTTGGCCTTGGACGGACAACCCGTAAAATATTTCGAGGATTTGATCAAACCGCCGACACCGCCCATCCTGACTGCCCACCAAATTACGGTGGAACGAAACGGCCAAACAGTGACGGTTACGCTGCCGGACGATTTGATAAAACGATTGGTGGATGCCAAGAAAAAGCAAGGTTTACTCTCGCCGCGTTTTCCTTTTATTATTAATAAGGTAATCAAAACTTCGCCCAACAAGGACGTCGATTTGAAAAAGGGCGATGAAGTTGTGTCCGTTGACGGGCATCCCGTAGCATATATGGATGAAGTTTTGGATTATTTTGATAAACATAAAGGGCAAACCGTTACGCTCGGTATAAAAAGGGGTACAGACACCTTGCGCAGGACGGTGCACGTGGGGACAAACGGGAAAATAGGCGTGGAAACCTATTTGGACGAAAATGTTATCAAACAACGGCACTTGTATAAAACCGTATCGACGCAATATTCCTTATGGCAATCCGTTCCCCGCGGGTTGAGTCTGGCCGCGCATACGCTCGGCGGTTATTTGCAGCAACTGAAAATTATCTTCAATCCTTCCACCGATGCCTATAAGAGCGTAGGCGGATTCATATCTTTTGCCAAAATCTTTCCGCCCGTTTGGGACTGGCATGCTTTTTGGCGCATTACCGCATTCATTTCGATTATGTTAGCCGTATTAAACATTCTGCCCATTCCGGCTTTGGACGGCGGACATGCCATGTTTGTGCTTTATGAAATGATAACGGGACGAAAACCCAGTGACAAGTTTCTGGAAAAAGCCCAAATCGTCGGGTTTGTTCTGCTATTGACTTTATTGGTGTTGGCCAACGGAAACGATATTTTGAGATTGTTGCATAAATAAAATTGAAACCGGCTTTGAAAATCGTATCGTATAATGTCAACGGTATCCGCGCCGCCTTGCGAAAAGGTATGGCCGCTTGGTTGCGCCAAGTGAATCCGGATATCGTACTTTTCCAGGAAATAAAGGCTACGGAAGATCAAATCGATACGGGTTTGTTTCGTGATTTGGGATATGCATATCAATCCTGGAATCCCGCCGTGCGGAAAGGTTACAGCGGCACGGGAATTATTTCGAAAATTCCCCCGCAAGCCGTCGAGAAAAAAACGGGTATGGCAATTGCCGACGGCGAAGGACGCATCCTGCTCTGGCATTTCAACGATTTTTCATTGATGAGTTTGTATTTGCCCAGCGGTACCAATGACGAGCGTTTGCGCATCAAATTCCGGTTTATGGACGATTTTTACCTTTATACGCAGGATTTATTGAAACAATACCCGCGTCTGCTTATCGGCGGCGATTTCAATATTTGTCATAAACCGGAGGATATCCACGATCCTGTTCGCTTGCAACACGTCTCGGGATTTCTGCCCGAAGAAAGGGCTTGGCTTTCGGCATATATGGATTTGGGACTGACCGATACGTTCCGTTTGTTCGACCGGCGTCCCGGACAATATACTTGGTGGAGTTACCGTACGGCCGCCCGTCAACGCAATAAAGGTTGGCGCATCGATTATCATTTGGCTTCGGAGTCTTTGAAAAACAACATCAAGGGGCATATTATCGACAAACAGGTGCTTTTTTCGGATCATGCACCCGTCATTCTGGATTTGGATTTGAAAAATTGAACCACGGAAATTGTCCTTCGGCGTTTTTTTCGTATCTTTGTATATTGAAAGAGCCTTTTTCATGAAAAATAAACGATTTCTAATAGCATCCACAGGCATTTCACCATATTTAACCGAGCCGGCATATACGGAATTGGTTTTTTTATTGGCCAAAGCCATCCATTCCCGTGGTGGACAAGTGCGTATGTTTATGCCCAAATTCGGTATTATCAACGAAAGGAAAATGCAATTGCACGAAGTGATTCGTCTTTCCGGAACCAATATCGTTGTTGACGACGAAGATATCCCCTTGATTATTAAAGTGGCATCCATCCCTAAGGAGCGTATGCAGGTGTATTTTATCGACAGTTCCGAAAGTTTTCATCAGAAAATGTTATTCACGGACGAAAACGGCGAAATTCGTTCCGATTTGACCGATTTTATGTTGTTTTTTACCAAAAGTGTGGTGGAAACGGCCAAGAAACTCAATTGGAATGCCGATTACGTAATCAATGTCGGATGGTTTACGGCCTTCCTGCCGCTGTATCTGAAAACCTACTACAAGGACGAGCCCTTACTGCACGATGCGCAATTGATGCATATTTTGGTAAATGACATGGCCTTGCCCGGTCCGCTTCCGGGTGATGTGAAGCGAAAACTCGATTTCGATGAACTCGAAGAAGCCGAATATGCGCCTTATTTACCCCCCGAAACCGTCAATCTCTTTAAAGGCGCTTCGCATTATGCCGATATTTTGATGAACGGGGAAGACGATTTGCAGCCCGAGTTGAAAAAAATATATGATGATTTCCATCGTTTCAAGGGAAAAATTTCCGTTTCTTTGTTACAGGAAAATTCCCGTATCTTTGACGAAATATTAGAACAGTTTCAATCGTTATCATAAG
>CAYUQW010000044.1:0-4072 GCA_964446985.1 uncultured Flavobacteriaceae bacterium | reverse complement strand
GCCAAGAAAGATCAAGATAACAGTACGCCGGGATTCCCGCAATATATCGTGGACAGCATTTTCGGTTCGGCCGACATTGACGTAAAAGCCTACGTATCGAATTACTATTTCTTCCCCTATGATCCTTCGTCGAATTTGGTGCATCCCAATACGGCGGCTTATTATTCCGATTTCGATTTTACGCCGTATCAAGGCGATCTGTTGGCACATGAGCCTACGTTTCAGCCGGATTACGGTTTTATCGTGGATACCATCTCTGTCAATAATGACAATTTGAATGATTTTGAAACGGATAAAGAACAACAAAATGCTGCCAAAGACACCTTACCTCCGCATTTTGTCATTCACCTCGACACGACTTATTTCCGCCATAAATTCTTTGATCATGCA
Organism: uncultured Flavobacteriaceae bacterium; assembly: GCA_964446985.1. Lineage (GTDB taxonomy): Bacteria > Bacteroidota > Bacteroidia > Flavobacteriales > Flavobacteriaceae > JAADED01. Next base: position 3,682 of record CAYUQW010000044.1, on the reverse strand, counting down.
GGTGAACCCGTATTGACCGACCCCGCTTTGTTTGCCGATTATTTTCGAGGCATTATCCTCAAAGCACAAAATTTATCCAACGACGGAATTTTTATGTTGATGAAACCGACGGTGGAACTCGTGCTTGCCTATCGCTACCATTTTATGAACGACAACAATACGCCCGATGATACTTCCGATGATTTCCTCGATCATAAATACGAAAAAATTATTCTGCGAGGTATAGGGGTGGTCAATACCTATAAAAATTATTTTTGGCCTTCGGTGGATCAAAAACTGCAATCGCCCGATACCCAAAACGGCGAAGCCAAACTTTATGTCAAAGGCGATGCCGGGGCAGAAACGATTATCGAACTCTTTTCTCCCGACGAACTCTACAATCTGCGCCATAACAACTGGCTGATCAATCAGGCAAATATTCGTTTTTATGTGGATGAAAGCGAAATGAATGCTATTCCGAAATCTCAACAGCCGGCGGCATTATACCTGTATAAATACGACTCGAAAACCGATTTGTCCGATTTAAATCCCGTACTCCCGGACAACTCCACTGTGGACTTACCGCAATTGTTTGCCGTATATGACGGAACCTTGCGGGAAGATACCTTGAATCATTTACATTTTTATCAATTCAATATCACCCGGCATATCAAGGATGTCCTACGGCGTGATTCGGCCAATGTCCGTTTGGCCTTGCGCATCGTGCCCAAATTGTCGGATTATGTTACCACCAAAACCCAAAACAAAAATTCCGATCCCGACAGTTATCTTCCTTTCGGCACCGTTTTGCAAGGCAATCTCTCGACGGATAAACCCGTGGAACTGAATATTTATTATACCGAACCCGATACAATCAATTAATCGCCGGTTTTTTCCCGGAAAACGGTTTCCATATCGACTTGATGCCGGTCGATGCGAAGGATTTTCAATCCTTGTTTTACCGCAAAATCAAACACGGCCGGGCGCATATCTTCTTCCGTGTCGAAACTTAATTCCCAGACATTGTTTCCGATGTTTTCAATCGTGTTTACGTGCGGGAAGCCCTTCCACCATTCTTTTTCGATCTTCGTATCGAATTCGACAACGATCAATTGACGCTGCATTCTGACTTCGTCGATAGGTTTATCCAATACGATTCTACCTTTGTTCAAAAGTATCACGCGCTCGACGATTTGTTCCACTTCCTGCATGATGTGTGTGGAAAGAATAATGCTTTTGTTGTGCCCGAGCCGCTTGATCAGATTTCGTATTTCCACCAATTGATTGGGGTCCAATCCCGTGGTCGGTTCGTCCAGGATCAATACGGCGGGATCGTGTATAATGGCGGCGGCCAAGCCTACACGTTGGCGATAACCTTTGGACAATTGGCGGATTTTTTTTCCGGCTTCCGGCGTAAGTCCCGTCAGTTCGATAACTTCTTCGATACGTTGGCGTTTGATACCGAAAAATCCGGCCGTAAAACGCAGATATTCACGCACATACATGTCTTTGTACAACGGGTTGTGTTCGGGCAGATAGCCGATATGCCTGCGTATTTCCAAAGGTTCGTTCAGGACGGAGTGGCCTTGGATAAACGCTTCTCCGGATGAGGGTTTGACATAGCCGGTGAGGATTTTCATCAAGGTGGATTTTCCCGCACCGTTCGGGCCCAATAACCCGACGATTTGACCCTCGGGAATGTCAAAGTAAATGTTATCCAAAACGTGTTGACGACCGTAGAATTTGTTGACCTTAACAACCTTTACCGACATACGGGCTTATTCTTCTTCCTCGTCATCCTCGAAAAATTGACGGCTCAGTTTGGCGGCTTCTTCGGCCTGTTCCTGCGGAACCATCACGTCCACCGGCGTAACGTCCAGTCCCGGAAACAATTGGTCGGCGCCTTCGCCTTTCAGAAATACTTTGATGCCGTTACTTTCCAGAAAAGTCCGCAGCACTTCGGCTTGTTCATAGTTGAACAGTTCGTACACCTTGGTCCATTTTATCGTATCCATAAGTTTTATTTTTTGGGGTCGTTATTTTTCGTAGAGTTTCAGAATTTGTTGGGCGTGTTCACCGGTTTTTACCTTCCGGATAATATGCTCGATATTGCCGTTCTCATCAATGATAAAGGTCGTGCGGTGAACGCCTTCGTATTCGCGCCCGTACATTTTTTTCTTGCCCCAAACGCCGTAAAGATTCACGATTTTTTTGTCTTCGTCGGCAATAAGGTCGAAAGGAACATTGTATTTATCGTGAAATTGTTTTTGTTTTTTTACCGGATCGGGACTAACGCCGAGAACATCGAAACCTTTGTCTTTCAATAATTTATAGTTTTCCGACAAATTGACGGTTTCCTTGGTGCATCCGGCTGTCAAGGCTTTGGGATAGAAATATAAAATCAATTTTTTTCCGCGGAAATCTTCAAGTTTTACCTCTTTTCCGTCTTGATTAATGCCCGTGAATGCAGGGGCCGGCATACCTTCTTTCAGTTCCATGGCTTTTATGTTTGTTTAAATCGTTTCGAATGATTAATTTGCATTAATCTTATGGTAAAGTTACAAAAAAATGACACAGAAAGAAAAGGTGGATTTCATCATGAAAAAGTTGGACGAATTGTATCCGGATCCGCCCATTCCTTTGTATCACACGAATATTTTCACCTTGCTGATCGCCGTTTTGTTGTCGGCGCGAAGTACGGATAAAGTGGTCAACAAGATTACGCCCAAACTTTTTGCGCTGGCCGATAATCCTTATGATATGGCCAAGTTGAGTGTTGAACAGATTCGCGAGATCATCCGTCCGGTGGGATTGTCTCCACAGAAAGCCAAAGCCATCAAGGAGTTGTCGCAAATACTTATCGACAAATATAACGGCAAGGTGCCCGATACTTTGGAGGAACTGGTCAAATTGCCCGGCGTGGGTCGTAAAACGGCCAACGTCGTTTTGGCACAAGGTTTCGGCAAACCGGCTTTTCCCGTGGATACACATATTCACCGTTTGATGAAGCGATGGGGTTTGAGTTCGGGCAAGAGCGTGCTGCAAACGGAAAAGGATGCCATGCGTTTGTTTCCCAAGGACAAATGGAGTAAATTACACTTGCAGATGATTTATTACGGACGGGAATATTCGCCGGCCCGGAATTTGGATTTGAATAAAGATATAATTACAAGAACAATCTGGAAAGCCGAAGGAAAAATCTGATTTATTCGCCCATTTTCAGGTATTTGTTGAGGAAATCCGCGTGTTCCCGGATGTCTTTCAGGTGCAAGTCTTCTTCGTGTTTTGACAAAATCAAATAGTCGAAACGGCGGAGGTTTTGCAGTATTTCGTTGATATCGCCTTTATGTACTTTCAGATCGGCGGTGGTTTCCTGCGGGTTTTCTTCGATGATCAGAATTCCTGAGAGTTTTCCGCCCGAACTTTCCACGATTTGTCCTATTTGCGAGAAAGAAAAATCCTGCGTGTTTTTGCGTATGCGAATAAGGGTGCCGTCCATATTAAAGGCATTGATTTCGCTCAGATCTTCCAACAAATCTTCCAAAAAAATCAAACCCTTGTATTTGCCTTCTTCATCAATCACAGGCAAGACGTTGGTTTCGTTGGCAAGAAATTCGGCAAAAAGTTTGGTCCAGTCGTCGTTTTCACCGGCTTTGAAATTTTCCATAAAATGCATTGCATCGGACAAAGTCAGGTCCGGGTC
>CAYUQW010000043.1:7803-9892 GCA_964446985.1 uncultured Flavobacteriaceae bacterium | reverse complement strand
GAAGGACAAACCGGAACTTATCGATTGATTAAAGAATAATCCAAATCTTCGATAAACAAAAAACCCCGCCTGATCCGCGGGGTTTTTTTATATCATTCCGCGTAATTTGCGGTAGAACCATTCGATACTCAACAATAAAACGGCCAACAACAACCACCAAAACCGGTCGGTCAAACGAACTTCCGTCGTATGGCTGACAAGTCTGGGTGCATAACGCTTGTCCTTCAATAAATCCGTAAGCAGTGCTTGGATTTGGCTATCATAATAAAATTTGCCGCCGGTATTCCCGGCCAATGCCCGTAACATTCCCGTTTGCACCGGTTGATCGAGTTTTTCGGGAGAAAAGTCTTCCACTTGGAATTTTCCTTGTTTGGATAAATGAAAATCCTCATATACCAGCCTGAAACGGTATTCGCCGGATTTCAACGAAGGAATTCGCACCGTAAAATTTCCATCGGAATAAACGGGCGTATAAGTCTTTCTTTTTCCCCGGGCATCGGTCAATATCAATTGTAATTTGGCTCTTTTATTCAATTCGTGCAACTTGTTAAACGCCTGTATTTCCAGTTGCACGGGACGTCCGGCATAATAGGTGCCTGCATAACGGACAACCAGCAAATCCTTATCCGGTTTTTGCATCAGGAATGCCGCCGTTTTCTTTATCAACGCCGTGGTAAAAACGGCTTTGCCGCGTTTTTCGTTTTCATACAAATACCAACGCCACAATCCTTGTCCGAACAAAGCGGCTTTGTATTTATCATCGAAAAATACCATCAACGGCTGCTTGGTACGGATATTTTCCACAACGGCATTGAACAAAACTTTTCCGCCGGTTTTCAACACCGTTTCGCCATAGGCATCTTGCAGGGGCGGAAAGAGATTTTCATCGAACGGAGGCAAGGAAAACAATGTGAATTTTCCCGGCATATAAGGCCGGTATTGTTCCGTCAATCCCGGACTTAATCGTTGTTTTTCAAATAAGCCTTGATGCCCGTTCAAAACGGCCCAATCCGTACGTATTCCCGTAATAAACCAAACCGGTTCCCTGCGTTTTTCCAAATAAATTATCTGCTTTTCATCCGGTTGAACGGCTATGATCAAATCGAATGTTTTTCCCCGGTCCGGTATGCCTCTCTCTATGCTTATGCGGTAATCCTTATTGGCGGACAATACCCTTTTCAGCACGCCGATATCGGGATGAACGACGCCGGCCAAAATCATTATATGTGCCGTTTGCTTATCGACGCGAATAAAGATTTTGCGAATATTGTTACGGCGGTTTTTTTCGCCTTGCAACGGTTTCAACACGAAGGTATAGGTTTGCCAACCGGTTTGCGAAGCGGTGAATTTCGTGCTTATCCGTGCAAAATCTTTCCGGTTGTCCAATCGTAAAGGTTTGCGGAAAACAATCCGCTTGCCGTGTTTAACGATTAATTCCGTCGAAACGGGGCCGTTCGGATCCGTTACGGAAACGTGAATTTTCACGGGAAAAATATTGTCTTTTCCCACATTACGGTTGTAATCTATACGATCGATTTTCAGGTCGGGAAAACGGCTTGTATCCCCGATTGCTACCGGAAACACTTGAATTTTATCGAATTTTTGCAAGACATAACGGTAATCTTTCCCTTTGGTGGACAGGCCGTCCGTAAGCAAAACAACCGGCAGATTTCCTTCGCCGGATTTTTTCCATTTCATCTCCGTAAGCACACGCCCGATATCGGTTTCGTTCCCGGCACCGGACGGTTTTTTATCATACGCAATCGTATCGAAATAGCGTAATTTTATCCGGAAACGGCGTTTCAGATCGGAATTTTGGCGCAATAAGGCAATCAGGCTGTCCCGGCGCGGAAAAAACTTTTCCAACGAAGCCGAACGGTCGGCCAAAAGAAGTAAGGACGTTTTTTTGGTTTCGGTAGTAACTTTTTGATACACAGGATTATACAAAAACAAAAAGAGAAAGAAAAAAGCCAAAGACCGTAGCACATACAAACGCCAATCGTCTTTTCGCGGCCGGTAAAACAATGCCGTGATACCGAAAGCGGCGAGAAGTAACAGGAAAATTATAAAAATATGTGTAATAGACATT
>CAYUQW010000043.1:0-7703 GCA_964446985.1 uncultured Flavobacteriaceae bacterium | reverse complement strand
TACATTACCATTCCGCCGTCAACCGTAAGCACTTGGCCGGTGATATAATCACTCAAATCCGACGCCAGGAAAATACAGGCTTTGGCGACATCCTCCGGCGTTCCCGTACGTTTCAACGGGATTTGTTTTTTCCATTCTTCCAAAACCTTATCGTCCAGCGCCGCAGTCATTTCCGTTTCGATAAAGCCCGGCGCCACGACGTTGCAACGGATATTACGGCTGCCCAATTCTTGCGCAACGGACTTGGAAAAACCGATAATTCCCGCCTTGGAAGCGGCATAATTGGCTTGTCCGGCATTTCCGCGAACGCCCACAATACTGCTGATATTGATAATACTTCCCGAACGCTGTTTCATCATCGGACGGATTACCGCTTTGGTCATATTGAATACCGATTTGAGATTGACCTTGATTACATCGTCAAAATCCGCTTCGGACATCCGCAGCAACAAATTATCCTTGGTAATGCCGGCATTATTCACCACTATATCGATTTTACCGAAATCTTTCAACACATTGTCTATCAATTCTTTGGCTTGCTCAAAATCGGAAGCGTCCGAACGGTATGCCTTGGCTTTCACACCCAATCCGGCCAATTCCTTTTCCAAATTTTTGGCTTTCTCTTCCGACGAACGATAGGTAAACGCCACATCGGCACCGGCTTCGGCCATTTTTTCGGCAATTCCTTTTCCGATACCGCGCGAAGCACCGGTAACAATCACGGTTTTTCCTTGCAATAATTTTTCCATAAACGGCAATTTTTACTATTTCAAAGATAAAATTTTTTTATCAAAGCACCGTTTCATACGCATCAAATATCCGGTTTATGCCGCTATCAACATCATTATTATTTGTCTTTTTAAAAAATGAAAATTAAAAAAAGAGCGGTTGTGAATATAGCTTGTTGAAAGTTAAATTTGATTAAATAAATGTCTGATAATCAATATGATATAATTCAAATATGCTAAATGATAATGTCAAATGATTGTTGATAAAAAACGGAAAAAAAATTTGTATTTTTGATTGAAAAACCGCATTAATCATTATTCCTTGAAAAAGCAATTTTTCTTTTGTTGAATTTTCCACTTTTTTTCCACAATTCAATACCATTGATTATCTTTGAATAACGATTTTTTTCAACACGAACTAAAAATTTTCAACAATGCCGAAAAAAATAGCCATTGGTAACGATCACGCCGGCACGGAATACAAATTTAAAATTATGGAAATGCTGCAAAAAGCCGGCTATGAAGTCGTGAATTTCGGAACCGATACCACCGGAAGCGTCGATTATCCCGATTTTATTCATCCCGTTGCCGAAGCGGTGGAAACGGGACAAGCGGATTACGGCATCATTTTGTGCGGAAGCGGAAACGGCGCCGCCATTACGGCCAACAAGCATCAGGGAATTCGCGCGGCACTTTGCTGGTCGAAAGAATTGGTGGAACTGGCCCGCCGGCATAACGACGCCAATATTCTCAGCTTGCCTGCAAGGTTTATTTCCGCCTATCAGGCCCTGGAATATGTCCGCACTTTCTTGGATACGCCTTTCGAAGGCGGTCGGCACGAGCGACGTATCAAAAAAATCCCTATATCCCGATAGATTTTGCACCGGCAAAGTATCCATAAGCGTTTACGCGATTATATCCGTTCCTACTACAAAAGGGAATGGATAAAAGCATTGTTTATTTTTGTTTTTATCGTTTCGTTGCTACTGATTTTACTGGGATTTGTCGAAATGGCCTTTTGGCTTCCGGCATCGGCCAAAAAAGGTATTTGGATTGCATTTTTATTGCTGCTGCTCTTGTTGGCCGGCCGATACGTTGTTTATCCGCTATTGCAATATGCCGGTTATTTTCGTGATTTGACCGAACACCGTTTGGCCGAAAAACTCAGTGAACGCATACCGGAATTACAAGACAAGCTGATCAATTTTCTCGAACTGGAAACCATCGACGACGCCGGTAACGAGTTGCTACGTGCCGAATTGGACCGGCGCAGCAGGGAATTAAACCGCTTTAATTTCAAGGATTATTTGCCCGGGAAAACCTACTTGCGATATGTGTATCTCCTTTTTGTCCCGCTATTTCTCATAGCTTCGCTGAAAATTACCGGTAAATACGGCGATTTCACTCAATCCTTCGACCGGTTGACAGCCTACAATAAGACTTTCCGTCCGCCCGCGCCGTATAAATTGCATATTTTGTCTCCATTGCAAACCAAATCCGACAGTGTTTATGTGCTCCGCGTAGCCGTTTCGGGCAACGTGTTACCTTCCAAATTGGCCATTCGTTTGGACGGTGAAGATTTTATTATGAACAAGGATAACGATACCGTTTTTTCCTGGAATTTTCAATACGTTACCAAACCCGTTGATTTTCAAATCAATGACGGAAAATATTTTTTCGGTCCCTATCATTTGTCCTTGTTGTCGGTGCCGGTCATCAAAACCTTTGATTGGCATTTGCATTACCCTCGTTATCTTTCCAAGAAGGATACCGTGGTGCACAGCTCGTTTATCCGCGTTCCCGAAGGCACCCGCATCGATGCACGGTTGCAGTTGCAACACACCGACAGTATCCGCTTGGCGCCGGGAGATATTCCCGTATCGTTTCATGATCAACAAGCACGATTTTCTTTGACTGCGGATAAAAATCTTGCTTTAAGCTGCCTTTTGACCAATGCGGTTCACGGTCTGACCAACCGTTACCGGTTTGACATTCGCGTCATTCCGGATCTGAAACCCGATATTTCCGTCACCTTGAAAAAAGATTCTTCGGTAGTTCACCGTAAACATTTTTTGCTTGTCCACGCCAAGGACGATCACGCACTCAGCCGTTTGGTGCTTATTTACCGCGCAGGCAATCAGTTGCATAAAATTCCGGTCTCCCGCATTTATCGTCCCGAATTCCGTTCCGCTTACGTTTTTCCTATGGATTTCCGTTTGCCCGATACGCTTTCCTACACCTATTTTTTCCGGATTTACGATAATAAAACACCGCAAGCCAATTACACCGATTCCCCGGTTTTTACCTATGAACCCGCCATAAAAAACAGCAGGCAATTCGAGGAATTGCAGCAGCAAACACTCCTGCAATTTCAGGGCAATTCACGTGCATTCGAGAAGCAAAGCAGGGAAATTGACAAAATTGTCAACCGGTTGAAAAGCGAAAAGGAACAGGATTATTACCTTAAACAGCAAGTCAACAATGTACTTTCGGACCACCGTAAAGAAAACCGTCGCCTTCGTCAACTGCTGAGAAATATGCAGCAGATGATGAATATTTACAAAGCCGACTCGTCGGGAATGAAAAAGTTGAATCAAATCAAACGACGTTTGGACGAACTGCAAAAAAGCTTACAGAACGATTCCCTTGCGCGCCAATTACAAAATCTGCTTAAACAAATGCAGAAGGAGAAGATGCTGGATAAATTGAAAGAGATGCAGTCGAAAAGCGATATGCAGGAAAAATCTTTGAAAAGGTTGCTCGAACTCACCAAGCGTTTTTTTATAGAAGAATCTCTGAAACAACTCGGTGATACACTGAACAGCTTGGCCAAACAACAGGATTCCTTATCCCGTTTGTCCGATGCCGCCGAAATAACCAAGCAAAAGCAATTACAAACGAAAACCGGTGAAATGTTGCGCAAACTCGATACCTTGCGTAAATTGAACAATACGCTGTCCCGTCCGGTGAATATGCCCGATACGAAACCCGATTTGAAAGCCGCCGAGATGTTTCAGCGTCAATCATTGGAACAAATTCCTCAATCTCCCCAAAAAGCCAATAGCAGCCAGCGAAAAGCCGCACAGAGTTTACGTCAGGCCGCAATGTCGCTACAAGCCCTGCAATCCGCTTCGCAAGAAATGAAAAAAGAAGATTTGAATAAAATTAAAATATTGATATACAATCTGTTACAAATATCTTTTCAGGAAGAAAACTTTTTAAACAGGGATTTGTCCAATGAGTTTGTCTTTTCGCGCACCATGTCCGATCAAGCCGCTTTACGTGCCGTGTTGGAACAAGCGGACGATACGCTTTATGCCATAGCTTCGCGTCAACCGGCCATTTCCCAGGATATGTTCGATGCTTTGTCAAAAGCTGAATTTCACTCCCGACAAAGTGCCAAATATCTGCAAGACCGCAATTTTAATCTGTTTTCGATGCATCAGCACGCCTTGTTCGAATCCGTTAATACCTTGATATATTTATTGAACCTTTTCCTCGATTCGCAATCCTCTTCTCTTTCCAAAGGTCAAGGACAGGGAAGCAAAGGCGGAATGCAGTTGCCGGATAAAATCAAAAAGCGGTCGAAGAAACTCGGTAAATCGATGCAACAAATGCTCGAAGCTATGAAAGGCCGCAAGAAGGGCAGGAAAAACGGACAACAAAAGAAATCACAAGGCAATCGCAATCCGAAAGGCGTTTATTCTCTATATAAGGAGCAACAACAGTTGAAAGATATGCTCGAAAAAATGTCGGCCCGTAAGGTTGATCCGAAAATTCGTCAACTCAATCGCGAATTGGAATCTCTGTCCAAAAAATTATTACGAGAAGGTCTCAACCCGAAGCTGTACGACGAATTTATGCAATGGCAATACCGTTTGCTACAGTATTTACAGTCGGTTTACAAGCAAGAGCAGGAAAACAAACGCGAATCCCGGACCGCCCGCCAATCCTATCAAATTCCCGATTCGGTGCGATTACAATTAATCAAACAATACTTCCCGCATATTGAAGAAATAAAATATTTTAATCTACCTTTGCAAGATTATTACGATAGAATTTACAAAAATTATCAACAAAATTTAAAATGATTGTTTTCGATTATGCCGATACCATGCCGGATTTTCGTTTACCTTTTCCGGAAGATATTTTGAGCAACCGGTTAAAAGAATGTTTTTCCCGTCACGGATTTGACAATGTGGATTTATATTATTATTTCACCGATGATAAAGAAATTGTTGAAATCAACCAACGTGTTTTCAACCGGGATTATCCCACCGACGTAATCTCCCTGACCTATCCTGGTGTTGTGCAGGGTGCCGTTTCCGGCCAGATTTATATTTCGGTCGATACCGTCAAGGATAATGCGACCCGCTTCGATACGGATTTTCCTAACGAACTTTTACGCGTTATCATTCACGGTGCTTTGCATATCATGGGCTATGATGATGCTACCGACGAGCAAAAAGTACATATACGCGCGCTGGAAGATGAATGTTTGCGGGAATTTCGTAACTTTGCAAGCCTTTAAAAATAAAATGTTCCACGTGGAACAATTGACAAATGTTTCGATATCCCGAGAAATATGATGTTATAGTCGTCGGTGCCGGACATGCGGGCTCCGAAGCGGCCGCCGCGGCCGCCAATTTGGGAATGAAAACGCTTTTGGTAACGATGGACCTTACCAAAATCGCCCAAATGAGTTGCAATCCGGCTATGGGCGGTATTGCCAAAGGGCAAATCGTTCGTGAAATCGATGCGCTTGGCGGTTATTCCGGTATCGTTGCGGATCTTTCGGCCATTCAGTTTCGTATGCTCAACCGCAGTAAAGGTCCTGCCATGTGGAGTCCGCGCACGCAAAACGACCGGCTTTTGTTTACCAAAATATGGCGCGAACAATTGGAGAAAATCCCCAATCTCGATTTAATGGCCGATATGGCCACAGGTATTTCGGTGGAAGGTGACCGCGTCACGGGTATCCGCACGCAACTGGGTCTTGAAATCGAAGCCAAAGCCGTGATTTTGACCAGCGGTACTTTTATGAACGGCAAGATTTTTATAGGCAAGCACCAAGTCAAAGGCGGACGGATCGGTGAGCCTGCCTCTTACGGTATAACTGAAAATTTACGAGAATTTGGCTTTCAGTCCGGCAGGATGAAAACCGGAACGCCGCCCCGTGTGGATGCCCGGACTATTGATTTTAGCAAAATGGAAGAGCAGAAAGGCGACGATCCGCCGGGAAAATTCTCTTTCTTGCCCGAAATAAAACCGCTCGAACGGCAATTGTCCTGTTGGATAACTTATACCAATCCCGTTGTCCACGAAACTTTGCGCATAGGTTTTAAGGAATCGCCCTTGCTTTCGGGAGAAATCGAAGGGGTCGGTCCGCGGTATTGTCCTTCGATCGAAGATAAAATCGTCAGGTTTTCCGGTAAAGACCGGCACCAGCTTTTCCTCGAGCCCGAAGGTTGGCATACCTATGAAATGTATGTCAACGGATTTTCCACTTCCCTGCCTATCGACGTGCAAACCCAATCCATTCGGCGTGTGCCGGGTATGGAAAATGTCAAAATTATGCGTTACGGCTATGCCATCGAATATGATTATTTTCCGCCTACGCAATTGTATCATACCTTGGAAACCAAGCTTATACGCAACTTGTATTTCGCCGGACAAATCAACGGTACCACCGGTTATGAAGAAGCGGCCGCCCAAGGAATCGTTGCCGGTATCAATGCCGCGCAAAAAATCAAGGAAAAAGAACCTTTCGTGCTTACGCGCGATCAGGCTTATATAGGTGTACTAATCGACGATTTGGTTACCAAAGGAACCGATGAACCATACCGTATGTTCACCTCACGCGCCGAATTCCGGACTTTACTCCGGCAAGACAATGCCGATATCCGCCTTACTCCCCTCGCCTACCGTCTCGGTTTGGCCTCCGAAAAACGTATGCGCTTGGTGGAAGAAAAGTTGAAGCAAAAAAACTTGTTGCTGTCTTTTATCGAAAAAGAAAGCGGCAAACCCGAAGAAGTCAATCCGGTTTTGGAAGCCAAAAACACCCCGCCGGTTAAACAATCTTTTAAGTTGATCAAAATTTTATCCCGGCCGCAACTGACCCGTGAAGATTATCTGAAAATTCCCAAACTGAAATCTTTCATTGAAGAAAACCGGATTTCGGACGAAGCTTTGATGCAAACCGAGATACATCTGAAATACGCCAAGTATATCGAAAAAGAACGACAAAACGCCGAAAAAATGCGGCAATTGGAAAATATTCCCATTCCCAAAGATTTCGATTTCGACAAAATTCCCTCCTTGTCTTATGAAGGTCGTGAAAAACTGAAAAAAATAAGACCTGCCAATATCGGACAGGCCTCACGCATCAGCGGTGTTTCGGTAAGCGATATACAGATTTTGCTTGTCTATATGGGAAGATAAAATTTTTTGTTCCACGTGGAACATATATCAAATTAATTTCCGGTTTCGAATCCGATCAGGTACGTTCCGTTTAACATATTCGTATCTTTTCCCGTGAGTTGTATATCCAAAACCACGCTTTGTTTTTTACGGTTTACTTTAACACGAATGCTGCCATTTGTAGCAGGCCGGTAACCCGATTCGGGATGAAAAGCCATAAAACCCGTAAAAGCTTTGATTTTTTTCAATTCCGCGTCTTGATAGGTATGAGAGACGATTTTTCCGGGCAACTCAAAATAAAGCATATACGAGACACCGCTGTCGGGCAACGGTTTTTCCAAATTCATATCCTTTTGGATTTTTACCACGGTTCCTTTGCCGTCGATAATATGCGGATACCATTTTCCGGTTCCGTCTTTTTTCCATTCCACGGCTTTGCCCGGCAAAACTTCCAGTGTTGAATTGAATACCTTGCCGTCGTTGACAATGCGTTGCTTGTATGAAAATTGTTTGGGCCGGACGGATGTTTTGGTACTCTCGCATTGCCATAATCCG
>CAYUQW010000042.1:0-10165 GCA_964446985.1 uncultured Flavobacteriaceae bacterium | reverse complement strand
AATTTTAGGAATGATTTTTGCTGCATCAAATAAAAATTCAACGACTTATGAGAACCAAGACCCTTTATGTTTTTTCGGGAATCTTTATTTTTTTCTCATTGGGGATGACCAAATGCAATTTCCCCGTTAACGAAGTGGGCCGCAAAAGTTTTGTTTTCTATTTAAATAACAAAAAGGTGGTCCCTCGTGTTTTGGAAACCTCTTTGTGGTATCAAAACGACACGGTATCGGGACAGGATACCTTGAAAATGGAAGTTTTGTTTAATTACAACGATCCCCGTTACTATATGCTGCGTTTTACCTTCAAAATTTTTCCTTTTACGGGACCGGGAACCTATCGTGTGAACGGTGGAGATATCAAAGCCGAACTTTACGGAGCCGTGCCGGGAGGAACAACTTTCGAGCCTGTATCGGAAGCCGATCCGGGTGCATCCTATTTAAGGATTTTGGAAGGAACGCCGGAGGATAACAACCTGCGGGGTATTTTCGAAGCAAAATTTACGGATAATGCGGGCAAGCATTACGATATAACCAAGGGCAGGTTCGACTATCCCGTATATGATTATCATTAATAAAATCAGGATTAATAAAAAATGTCAAGATGAAAAAATCAATTCTATTGTTCATAGCTTTCGTTTTTCTTATGCATTCCGTTTCCGGTCAAGAAAATAATACCGATGCCAAAAAATCATCGCCCTTTCAATTGGTTGCAGGTATCGGAACGGGGATTAATTTTTTTCAGTTCAATGATTATCCGCAATCCTTACCGGGTCCGTATTACGGGATTTTCGGCGGTTACCGTATTCAGGGACGGAAAATCAATGTGGATATGAAAGTTTCGATTTCACAAGCATCAGGTATCAATATTTTGCAATCGGGCGGATATACCTATAAATTGCACAACCGCATTCCTTATATGGGTTTTCATCTGGGAATGATGTGGAATGAGAAAAAATGGATGATCGGGCCCGAACTCGGCTTCTACTATAATTTCGTTAGAGGACAGCGATATACCTATGATATTTTCGAATCGAACGGTAACCGGATTTATCACGAAACCGCCGGGTATTACCGGTCGCCTATACGCCCTTCGGTATTTTTCGGCATAACCGCAAGATATCGATGGCGCGCCAATTGGAATATTTTGTTGGAAACCCGTTACCGGATACATGCCCGAAGGTCTATCAGCCCGAATTCACAAATAATCGGTGTGGGGATTGAATACCATACGAATTGAGAAAAATGCAGACGGAAATCAAGCGGTGGGAGGGGGATTCGAACCCCCGGTGCCCGTGAGAGCACAACGGTTTTCGAGACCGCCCCGTTCAACCGCTCCGGCATCCCACCGTTTACAGGCGCAAATATAGGAAAACTTCGCGCTACGACGACAATTTATTTCGCCAATTTTTGACTTCCTGTGCTTTTTCAAGCGGAATGATCATAATAACGCCGTTTTGCTCGATGACGGCGTAGTCTTTCAGCCCGTCGATAATGACTTTTTTACCTTCGGTAAAAACCAGATTTCCTTCGGCATCCCTTGAAAACAATTCCGTATTGACGCTAACATTTTCCCTGGCTTTGCCGGACAATTGCCTGTATAAAGCATCCCATGAGCCAAGATCGTTCCAATCGAACGAGGCGGGAAGTACATATACGTTCCCGGCTTTTTCCATAATGCCGTAATCGATGGAAATGTTTTCGGCCTGCGGGAAATTTTTGTCCAGAAAAGCCTGTTCTTCTCCGGTTCCGTAAACATCCGACTCCAACAAATCGAACATACGGGGCAGAAATTCGGCAAATGCAGAGCGGATGGTTTTAACTTTCCAAACGAAAATGCCGGCATTCCACAAGAAATTTCCTTGCTTGAGGAATAGTTCGGCCGTTTGCTTATCGGGTTTTTCACGGAACCGTAAAACGGGTTTTATCTTGTCCGGCGAATTAGGGTCAAACTCGATATAGCCGTAGCCCGTATGGGGCGAATGCGGCGGAATGCCGATGGTCATCAAAGCGTCGTTTTTTCGGGCAAAATCTGCGGCATAGCGCATATCCGCCTGAAACGCTTCCTTGTTCCGGATATAATGATCGGCGGGTGTGACCACCATAAGGGCATCGGGATCAATCGTAAAAATACGGTTGGCACTGTAAAGTACGGCCGGAGCCGTATTGCGCATCGCCGGTTCGGTGAGGATATTGCCAACAGGCAATTCCGGTAATTCGCGCGCAATTTTTTCCCTGTATTTCCTGTTGGTAACCACCAGTATTCTCTCTTCCGGAATAAATCCGGCCAGTCGCTCGAAAGTTTGCCGGAGCAAAGATTTTCCTTCTCCCGTCAGGTCGAGGAACTGCTTGGGTGTTTCCTCCGTACTGGCGGGCCAAAAGCGGCTACCCACACCTCCGGCCATAATCACGCCGTAAAGGTTATCGTGCATGAGAAATTAAAGTTTTTTCACGATAACATCCGGTTGGAACAAGTAGATTTTGTTCCGTTTGATATCGAGGCATTTATACAATTTGCGGCGACGTTCCAGACGTTCGAAAATACGTCCGTGGAACAAAAATTTATCGCCCGGGTGCAAATGCTCGATCGTCGAAGGCGAAACGGATTCCGTAAAGGAAAAACTTGCCAAAGCCGCTTTCAGGTTCAAATCGGTGGTAACGGCCGCACGTGGATTTTTGGCATATTTTTTCAAAGCTTCCGTCAGTTTTTCCGGAAGCAGGCCGGAATTCATCAAATCGTACAGAATTTCCGAAAAAGTTCGTTTCCATTCCTGCCCGTGCGGTTTGGCGTTTTTACCGTGTTGTTTATAGACAAGGTAATGGGCAAATTCGTGCAATAGCGTGATCAAGAATTGATAGGGATTCAAATTCTCGTTTACACTTATTACAAATCGATCGCCTTCTTTGTGAAAATCGCCCCATTTGGTCAGACGGGCTTTGGAAACAACAATGTCCAAATCGTCGTGGCCGGCAAGCAGATTTTCCACATAATCTACGGCGTTGGCCGGCAACAGTTCCTTGTAAGTTCCTTGTTGTGTTTTCATTAAGCACTTAATTTTAGTGTTTCGAAATTAATTTTTTCCAATTTATGCATAGCATATTCACGGTCGATCTTGAGGGTATCCGTTCCCAAATCGGGTAAGCGGAACATATCGTCCTTCAAGAGATTTTCCATAAGCGAGCGCAAACCGCGTGCGCCCAATTTATAACGGTAAGCCAAGCCGGTGATGTAATCGACGGCTTCTTCCGTAACGATTAGCCGGATATTATCCAGCGCAAAGAGTTTTTGATATTGTTTGATAAGCGCGTTTTTCGGCTCGGTCAGAATTTTTTTCAGGGCTTCGCGGTCCAATTCTTTCAGATAGGTAAATACCGGCAGACGTCCGATAATTTCCGGAATCAAACCGAATTTTCGCAGATCGTCGGGGGTGACATATTGCAACAAATCCTCATCCTTGATGCTTTCAACGTCTTTGTTGTGATAGCCGACACTTTTTTTGTTCAAACGACGGCCGATGATTTTTTCCAATCCGTCGAAAGCACCGCCGGCAATGAAAAGAATGTTTTTCGTGTTTATTTTGATAAACTCCTGCATCGGGTGTTTACGTCCGCCTTTGGGCGGTACATTTACAATACTGCCTTCCAGTAATTTCAATAGCGCTTGTTGAACACCTTCTCCGGATACGTCACGTGTGATGCTCGGGTTGTCGCCTTTCCGGGCAATTTTGTCGATCTCGTCGATAAAAACGATGCCTTGTTCGGCTCTTGCCACATTGTAATCGGCGGCTTGCAAGAGGCGCGTAAGGATGGTTTCCACGTCTTCGCCCACATAACCTGCTTGTGTAATTACCGTAGCATCGGCAATAGCGAAGGGTACATTGAGCAAGCGGGCAATGCTCCGGGCGATGAGGGTTTTTCCTGTTCCCGTAGGTCCGATCATCAGGATATTGCTCTTTTCGATTTCCACTTCGTCATCCGTTTCCGGCTGCATCAGGCGTTTATAGTGGTTATACACCGCCACCGCAATGGTTTTTTTGGCATCGTCCTGACCGATAACGTATTGATTCAGATAATCATAGATTTCCTTGGGCGTATGAATCCGGGGTTTTTCCGCCTGCGGTTGTTGATTGCCGGGTTTCCGTTCGTTAATCAATTCCCAGGCATCGGTGATGCAATAATTGCAGATATGCGCATTCAAACCCGAAACGAGATATTGCACTTCGGTTTCGGGTCGTCCGCAGAAATCGCACTTTTTAATTTCGTTATTCATTCCTTATCCCGCTTCAAAACTTCATCGATCATTCCGTAGTTCAAGGCTTCGTCGGCACGCATCCAATAGTCCCTGTCGGCGTCCGCTTCGATTTTTTTGATATCCTGTCCGGTATGTTTGGACAAAATTTGATAGAGTTCTTCTTTTAATCGTAATATTTCTTTGGCCGTAATTTCGATATCGGAAGCTTGTCCTTGAACGCCTCCCAGCGGTTGGTGAATCATCACGCGTGCGTGGGGCAGGGCGGCCCGTTTTCCTTTTTCTCCGGCACACAGCAAAACGGCGGCCATAGAGGCGGCAACACCGGTACAAATGGTGGCGACATCGGGTTTTACATATTGCATCGTATCGTACACTCCGAGTCCGGAATAGACCACACCGCCGGGGGAATTGATATACAACTGAATGTCTTTGACCGGATCGACACTTTCCAAAAAGAGTAATTGAGCCTGAATGATATTGGCAACCTGATCGTTGATGGCGGTTCCCAGGAAAATAATCCTGTCCATCATCAAACGCGAGAAAACATCCATCTGGGCAACATTCAATTGCCTTTCTTCGATAATATAAGGGGTCATGCTGCTTTCAAAATCGAAAAGCGTCTGACTGTTTATGCGGTGGTGCTTAACGGCATATTTCCTGAATTCGTCTCCCGTATTTTTCATATTTCAAATTTTCTTTTGCTGATAGAAACTATATTAACGCAAATTACGATTTTTTATTGTTTTTCCCGGCATTTTTTTCAGCCTCTTTCTGCTTGGTATAATCTTTCCACTTGATTTCTTGCGGTTCGGGTTTGAGTTTATTGAACAACCAATCGATAACTTTTTTATTTACGGCGATGGAATATACGCGATTGAAATTGTTTTTATCCTGCAAATGTTCCAAGGCCATTTGCTCCAATTGTTCATCGGTGGGAAGATATTGTGCCAGTTGAGGGTTTTGATAGAAATAATTGATAATCAACTGTTTGGCCTCGTCTTTCAGTTCCCCGTCGGTGATTTCCAGGTTTTCTTTTTTGAGGATGTCTTTCTGGACGATATCCAGCTTGAATTCGTTTTCCAAATCCTGGTACAAGCGTTCGATTTCCTCATCGGTTTTTTCCTGTTCGGAAGTCTCTTTCAGCCATCTCTTTAAAAATGCTTCGGGCAACGCCATTTTGATCGCTTCCGGAAGTTTTTTGTTCAATTCGTTTTTGAAAAGGGTAACACCGAGTTTTTTTCCTTCTTCATTCAACATTTCCAAGACAGCCTCGCGAAAGGCTTTTTCGTCTTTGATTTCTTTATCGGGAAAAACTTTTTTGAAAAATTCTTCGTTTAATTCGGGAAGTTGACGTTTGTAGTAATTTCGCTTACGGAAGGTTATTTCATCATCGTCTTTTACGCCTGCCTTCGTGAAATTTTCGGCCTGTTTTTCGTCGATGATTTTTTTCTTCTTGGCCTCGGCGAAAGTCATTGAGAAGGTTTCGTCCGTTTTTATTTTATCCAACTCCGCAGCGGTTTTCTTGGTGATTTTATCCGCTTCAACATATACGTAAGGCGGATTGACATTATCGGGTTTCGTCACAATCAATTCCAGCACACTGCCTTCGACAAATTTTCCGGGTTCCTCCCAGGTGCCGAACCGTTGGCGGTAATTTTCGATTTCATTATCGACATCTTCCTCGGTATGGGTGAAGGCATAAAAAGGGATTTTTTTGAGTTCGTCATAATCGAGTTCATATTCCGGCGCAACGGCATAATCGTAGGTAAACCGGTAGCCTTCTTCGGGAATTTCCTTGAAATCGTAGGCGGGTTGTTCCTCGGCGGGAATATAGGAACCCAACAATTCCAATTTTTCTTTTTCGGTGAAATCCTTCAAAGCTTCTTTCACCAGTTTATCCACCACATCGACCTGAACGGCAGGGCCGTATTGTTTTTTTATCAAACTGACGGGAACGCGTCCGGGGCGGAAACCGGGCATCCGTACTTTTTTCCTTAATTTTTGTATTTCGGCATCGACTTTCGGGGCCAAATCGGCATATTCCAGTACGATTTCCACTTGTCCGGTGTGGTTTTCAACTTCTTTCTTATTAATTTTCATAAAGCTTCATTTTCAAATTTAAACAATATCTTTCTTTTTCCGGCCTGCAAATTTATGACAAATATTTTATTCGGATTAACTAACAAATCGTTAAACTTTTTTAATCGTTTCGACGAAATTTTTGCTTCAAGGCTTCGATTTTTTCCTGTTCTCTTTTCAGTTTTACGCGTTCGAATACGTTTTTGATAACCTGCTTGGTATATCTGGGAAAATCGGCTTGCATAATCCAACCGTAATAACCGGGATCTTTTCGAAGCACATCCTCGACTTTTTGTCCTTTGTACTTGCCGAAATTGATTACTTCTTCGCCTTTGTCGTTATAGATAATACGTCCTTGGAAATCGGCGTGATTGTTGTGAGAGGCGAAAGCGGAGAGTTCGTCCCAGGTTTTGGGCAAGTCTTCATATTTTTCGATCTGGGCTTTGAGCACTTCCCAGGTGGCGCGTACATCGGCTTCGGCCGAATGGGCGTTTTCCAGTTCTTTTCCCGTGTAAAACCTGTAGGCGGCCGATAAATTTCGCGGTTCTTTCTTATGATAAATGACCTGAACGTCAATGGTTTTGTTTTTTCTCAAATCGATTTCGCGGCCTGTACGCATCAATTCTTCGATCAGCATCGGTAAATCAAAACGATTGGAATTGAAGCCGACCAAATAGGCATCCTCGATCATATCGAGTATTTGTTGGGCTACGTCTTCGAAATGCGGTTCGTCTTTCACGTCTTCATCCGTAATACCGTGTACTTGCGAGGCTTGCGCAGGAATGGGAATGCCGGGATTTATGCGTTGTGTATAGAGTTGTTCGCTGCCGTCGGGGTTGATTTTCAGGATGGAAATTTCGACGATACGGTCCTTTACGGGATTGATGCCTGTGGTTTCCAGGTCGAAAATGCAAATAGGTTTGTCAATTTTGATGCTCATCCGGTTTTTGTTTTGATAGTTTTTTGTTGAAATATTTGGCCCGCAATTTAAAGTAATTTTTAGGAATACGCTCCATATATTTGTTGTATAATTCCAAATATTTGATTTCGAATGCGGGAGGGCTTTCTTCGAGGATTTCATCGGTGAATGCACGTCGCAAGATGTCTTCCATCCAAAAATCAACCTTGCGGGATTCGGGATGATATTCCTCTTTGAGATTTATATCGTACAATTTGGCGATGCGCTGCCACCAAAATGCGGAAAGACCGCTCTTGTATTTTTTCAACAATTGATAGATGCTCATTCCGGTTTGCCGGTAAATCAGGCGTACGAGTACGCGCCCTTCGGTTACGGTGAGTTCTTTCAATTGCGGTTCGATGACTTTACGAATGTAATTTTCAATTCCGCGACGATAGTAACGCCGGCGCCCGGGCGGAAGTTTTTGCAGGCGCTCGTCGATTTTTTTCAGGTTGTCTCCGGCCAGTTTGGCAAAAGGATAGACCTTCAACACCTTGCGACGCAGCACGTTGTAGCGATACCAGTCGGAAGCTTTGCTGAAATAAAGCTTGGGAATGACGATGACCGTTCCCAAGGTGTCGGAAAGCGGATACAAGGCGGTGCTGTCCGGCGTTTTCTCCGTACCGGATTGCCCTTCAACGCTTTGCGCGGATGCCAAATTGATGAAAACAAGGAATGATAAGATGAACAGAAGGATTTTTTTCATTTTCCGGGACAAAAATATATTTCCTACCTTTGTCCTGCAAACATTATGCAAAAGTTTATGCTGCGTCGGAATTTGGCCAATTTTTTCACCTTATTGAATTTATTATCAGGCTTGATTGCACTTTATTTTATCACAAAATCGGCGTACATTCCGGCATTTTATGCATTTTTGGCAGGTATCGGATTTGATTTTTTGGACGGCTTGGTTGCAAGGATGACCAAAACGTCGTCGGAATTGGGATTGCAATTGGATTCCTTGGCCGATATGGTTACCAGCGGCGTTGTTCCGGGATATTTGTTGTTCGATTATTTGCAAAAGCATTTCCCCGGGACTTATTTTCCGTTCTCGGCTTTTTTGATTCCTTTGGCTTCGGCGTGGCGTTTGGCCCGTTTCAATATCGATACGCGCCAACGCACGGGTTTTATCGGCTTGCCGACACCGGCCAACGCATTGATGATTTTTGCCGCGGTTCTATCGGCTTCGGCGGATCCGGATTCGATCTATGCCCGTAAAACTTTTCTTATATCGCTAATTTTCCTTTCCGCCTGGTTGTTAAATGCGCCGGTTCGGCTTTTCGCACTGAAATTCAAAGATTTGCAATGGAAAGGTAACCGGACAAAAATGATTTTTGTTGTCCTGTCGATTTTGATGATCCTATGGAAGGGCTTGACGGCCATACCTATTATTATTATAGCCTACATTTTAGTCTCAATCGTGTATTACAAATCGCAAAAATCAGCGCTTTGAAAGCTTTTGTCAAACTTTACGCCTACATAATCGGTTTTTTCGTACTGATTTTTCTCATAATGAATTTGACGGGCTGGCTTTCGGTCGCGGACATACGGCATTATGTCGAAGTGGTCACCGGGAAACCTGCCTGGGTGATTGCCTTGGTAATCGGCGGTTTGCTTGCGGTGGACGTGTTTTTTTCCGTCCCGACGATTTTTTTGGTAACCAGCAGCGGATTTTTACTGGGATTTTGGACGGGACTGATCACCTCCGTAGCCGGAATGATGCTATCGGGACTGACGGCTTACGTGATTTGTCATTTTACGGGAAAAAAAATTATCCAATGGGTTCTGAAGGATGACAAACAGGTATCGGAAGTGGCGGCTTTATTCGAACGCTTCGGTCCGGGCGCATTATTGGTTGCCCGCGCATTGCCTATGCTGCCGGAAGCCACGTGTTGTATGGCGGGTATGCACCGGATGTCGTTCGGGAAATTTTTGATTTTTTATTTGTTGGGAACGGTACCGTATGCAGCCGTACTGGTTTGGCTGGGGTCGGTGAGTTCGAAACAAAATCCGTATCCCGCATTGGGAGGCATCGTGGGGATGTATATTATATTGTGGAGTATTTGGTTAATATTGGTAAGGCGGAAAAATCAGGATTCGGTAAGCTGATTGTATATTTCCAGCAGACGACTTTTATAGATTTCGGCCGAATAGTGATTTTTCACTTTTTCCTGCAAACGCCGGGCATACAATTGTCGCACGCTTTCGTGTTCGATAAGGGAAGCCAAAGCGCGGGCGAATTTCCGGGCATTTCCGGGAGGAACAAGCAAACCGTTGATTTCGTGTTCGATAACATCGGATATACCGCCGACATCAGTGGATACCACAGCCAAACCGGCCAGTCCGTATTCCAGGATGGCCAAAGGGAGGCCTTCGGCCTTGGAAGATAATATGCCTATTTTGGCTTGACACAGATAAGCTCCCGTTACGGATTTATTGGCTACTATTTCAATTATATCATTTAAGCCTTTATCCGAAATATATTTTTTTAATTTTTTACTGTAGTCGTCATTATCGTCTTTTCCGATAAATTGAACTTTCCAATCCTTCAAAGTTTCTTTTATAAGCGATAAAGCGTCAACCGCCAAAAATTGGTTTTTCCTGTCGTGTAGATTGGCTAATAAGACAATGCTGTTTTCTTTTTTTAAATGCTCGCACGAAGTGTCCAATACGGCAAAATTTCTTAAAAATCGATGTTTTTCCGGAGGCAAATCAAGATAATGCAGATTGTTTCTTTCTTGCTCAGGGCTTATGGCGAGATAAAAATCGATTTTGTCCGATAGTTTTTTGAGCATTTTAAAGTACGCACGTTCTTGAACCGGAACTCCGTGATGGTCGTGCCAGACGATTTTGGTTTTCCGGGGGAGCAGTTTTCTTAG
>CAYUQW010000041.1:0-10208 GCA_964446985.1 uncultured Flavobacteriaceae bacterium | reverse complement strand
CTTAAAGAAACACCCGACGGTGAACGTATGTTCGATGTAAAACAATTTACCTACCGTTATACTTGGGTGGATCTGGATGCCGCAGCACGTTCTGGAGGTAAACGTTCCGATTTTCGTCATGATACCATCATTCAAGTCTATCCCGATACAACCGTATGGATTAAAGACTTTATGTATGCCTATAACGAGCCGATGTTGGACGAATATTTCTGGCATGATGCCTACAACGAGTATCCTGTGGTTGGTGTAAACTGGTATCAGGCATCGGCATTTGCCGATTACCGGACCAAAAAAATGAACTGGTTCCTCAAGAGTCGAAAACGACCCACCTTGCATCGATTCCGTCTGCCTACGGAAGCCGAATGGGAGTATGCCGCCCGTGGCGGTTTGGTGGGAAGCGATTATCCGTGGGGTTCGCCTTACACGATGAACGAAAAAGCTTGCTTCTTGGCCAATTTCAAACCTTTACGTGGTGATTACGGAGCCGATCAGGCCGTGTTTACCGCACCGGCCAAATCCTACAATCCCAACGGTTACGGCTTATACAATATGGCCGGGAATGTCTCGGAATGGACCAATTCATCCTATAATCCCGATTCCTATCTATACGTGGCAACCTTTAATCCTACAACCCACGATTGGTTTAATAAACGCAAAGTCATCCGCGGCGGGTCCTGGAAAGACGTTAAATATTATATCCAAGTGCATACACGCTCTTACGAATATGCCGATTCCGCACGCAGTTATATAGGATTCCGTTGCGTCCAAGACTTTATGGGGGCAAACGCCAAACGTTATGCACGTAAAGTCAGAAGCGCAAGGGCTACTTATAATTAATATAACCAAAAACAAATAACCGAATAAATCAGAAACCTAAAAAATTAATCATTATGGCAACAAGTAAATCACGAAAAAAATTCTTTCAAATGGTGTACGGACTCGGTGCGTCCGTAGTAATTATCGGAGCATTGTTTAAAATTGCTCACTGGCCGCATGGTACATTAATTTTGGCTATCGGTATGATCGTAGAAGCATTCGTATTTGCCGTATCCGCTTTCGAACCCATTGAAGAGGATTTCGATTGGTCCTTATTGTACAATGAAATCAAAAAAAGCAGCTTGAGCGGAAGCCAATTGGAAACCAAATTGTCGGAAAAATTGGACAAAATGTTGCAAGAGGCCAATGTGGATGCCGAATTGATGCGTAACCTCGGCGCAAGTATAAACAAATTCGCCGAAGCTGCCAAAGGTTTCGACGTTGTGGCCGAAGCTGCCGGTTCCACTACGAAATTCAGCGAAGAAATCCAACAGGCTTCATCCCATCTGGAAAGCCTCAATCAAGCTTTACAAACCCAATTGTCATCCATTAGTCAAAATGCCGAAGTACAACAAAATGTGGCTAACAATGCCGCCGAATTACACGATAAAATGGCACAATTGAACGAAAATATGGCCAAATTGAATCAAATTTACCAAGGCATGTTGTCCGCCATGGGTAAATAAGATGAGAGAAATTGTTTAACTAACTAAAAAAGAAACGATTATGGCCGGAAATAAATTATCCCCCCGACAGAAGATGATCAACCTGATGTACTTGGTCTTCATCGCCATGTTGGCATTGACCATGTCCAAAAAGGTATTGACATCTTTCGGTAGGGTTTACGAAGATCTGAAAACGCAAGTCAAATTAACCCAAGAAAAAAATAACCAACAAATTCAGCAATTGGCCCAAAAAGCCCAGGAACAACCGCAAAAGTACGGTGACAAGTTCCGGGATGCCCAGACAATCGACCAAAAAACCAGGGATTTTGTAAATTATATGGATAGCTTCGAAAAGGAATTGCTGAAGAAATCCAAACAAGATCCCAAAAACATCAATTACGAAGAATTGGATAAGGGATACGTGTTGGACGAAATATTTTTCAAAGGTGAAGGATATACGGAAAAAGGAAAGGAATTCGTCGATAAAATCAACCAATATCGTTCCGATTTATTGAAATTTGCCGAAAAGTACGGTGATCCTTCGGCAGTCAAACGTATCAAAGAACGTTTTAATACCGAAGATGTAAAGGAAAAAGGCGGTGGAAAGCAAAAATGGTTGTTCTATAATTTCGAAGAATTTCCGTTGATTGCGTCATTGACCAATATGGCCCGTTTGGAAAACAACGGTGTTCAGTCCGAAAACGAAATCCTGTCGAGCATGTTCCAAGGGCAGTTGATCTCCGATGTATCGATGAAAAACTATAACGCCTTGGTTATCCTCGATAAAAATGCCTTTTTCCCCAGCGAACACGTCAAAGGTAAAATCGTTTTGGGCCGGTATGACAATACTTTGGAATTTAACAAAGCCGTCATAAATGGCAAAGAAGTTTCCAAGGAACAAATCCAAAACGGCCAAGTCCTGGTGGATTTACCGGCAGGCAATCCGGGAGATAAAACCCTTAAAGGTGAAGTGGAATTCAAAGAAGGTGATTCCATCGTAAAATTGCCTTTCGAATACAAATATTCGGTTATTCCCATGCCTAATTCGGCCGTTATTTCCGCCGATAAAATGAATGTGGTTTACCAAGGTGTGGATAACCCGCTTTCCATTTCGGTTCCGGGAATACCCGACACGAAAGTCAAAGTCAGTGCTCCCGGCATTCGCAAAATTAAACCCGGAAAATACTTGATGAACGTTACCAATTATCACGGCCGGACCGTGGATATTAACGTGTCCTGGGTATTGCCCAACGGTACGCACAAATCCGACAAGAAAACCTTCCGTGTAAAAAGTATTCCCCGCCCCGTGGGAACCATCAGCGGAATGGACGGCTATGTCAAATTGCCCAAACGTAACGTACAAATCGGAACGGTGGGCGCTTCCTTGCCCGATTTCGACTTTGACGTGAAATTGGTGGTAACCGGATTCGATTTCAAAGCGCCCGGCCAACCGACCATCCGTTGTACGGGAACGCATCTGAACCAACGTGCCATCAGCGCACTTCGCCGTGTAAAACGCGGTCAAACGGTTCAGATAATCAATATCAAAGCGCGTTTGGCAAATAACAGCAATTACAAACTCAAAAAAATCTCACCCGTTATTATTGAAATTCAATAAGGTATAATTGATATGAAAAAGTTATTTTTAATAATTCCTTTGCTGGCCTATTTTAGCGGATTTTCACAATCCAATATTTTGAATGCCAAAAAACCGCAGGAAATCGGCAAAAAAACGCCGCAGCAAGTCAAGGAAGATCATTCCATGCCGCTTCCTTATCCGTACACGGATGACAAGGACGTTTTGTGGAGCATACAGGTATGGGAAAAGATCGATCTTGACGAGCGTTTCAACCTTCCGTTGTATTATCCTACGGATACCCTGCAAAGCACGCCTGACAGGATTTCGCTTTTCTCCGCTTTGATGCGCGGAATCAATAAAGGGCAAATCACGGAGGTCTATGCCGATTCGTATTTCACGGATAAATTGACGCCGAAAGACCTGAAAGAGCGTATGACCTACGTGGATACGTTGCCGCAAGGTATCGAACAATATAACTACGAAGGTAAAGTGGACGAACAATACATCCGCCGCTTGAAAATCACGCCGGATCGTATTCAGGAATACCATATCCGCGGCGTTTGGTATTTCGATGCCAAGTACGGCGAATTGCGTTATCGCCTCATAGGGATTGCGCCCGTTGCCTACGACTTGGCTTCCGAAGCCCAACCCGGCGTAACACCCGACTTGGTGGAATTGTTCTGGGTTTTCTACCCCGATGCAAGGAAAGTTTTGCATAATTATTATGCCTATAATCCGCGCAATGCCGCGAAACCTTTCAATTACGATCACATGTTGAATGCGCGTTTCTTTACGACCACCATCTACAAAACCAGCAACGAATACGGCGACCGCGCCATCCGTGATTACATTCACGACGATGCTTTGCGCCAACTTCTCGAATCGAAGAAAATCAAGGAAATGATTCGCGATTACGAAGAAGACCAGTGGAATTATTAAAAAAACTTTTTCAACCCGATATGAAAAAGCCACGCCGGAAGGTTGTGGCTTTTTTCGTATTTTTACACCGTCAAACGATTATTGATGTTGCAAGACAAATTTAATATTATCAAACAACGTTTCGTAGAATTATCCGATCAAATTGTCAATCCGGATATTATCAATGACAGGAAAAAATATGTTGAAATCAGCAGGGAATATAAGGATTTGAAGGCATTGACCGAAAAAATCGAAGAATACGAGATGACGGCGGCACAACTCGATGAGGCCAAGCAAGTACTCAAAGAGGAAACCGACCGCGAGATGCTGGAAATGGCCAAGGAAGAGGCCGATAATCTGGCCCGGCGCCTGGAAAAACTCGAAGAAGAAATCAAGTGGATGCTGATCCCCAAGGATAAAGAAGACGCCAAGAGTGCCGTGATGGAAATCCGTGCGGGAACCGGCGGTGACGAAGCCAGCCTGTTCGCCGGTGATTTGTTCAGGATGTATGCCAAATACGCCGAAAAGAAAGGTTGGAAAGTGGAAATTGTCGATTTCAACGAAGGTACGGCCGGAGGGTTCAAAGAAATTATTTTCAATGTCAAAGGCGAAGACGTGTACGGAACCTTGAAATACGAAGCGGGCGTTCACCGTGTCCAGCGCGTGCCGCAAACCGAAACGCAAGGACGTGTACACACTTCCGCGGCTACCGTGATGGTTTTTCCCGAAGCCGAAGAGTTCGACGTGGAAATCGATATGAAAGATATCCGGAAAGATTTGTTTATGTCGTCCGGCCCTGGCGGACAATCGGTCAATACGACGTATTCCGCCGTTCGATTGACGCATATTCCTACAGGAATCACGGCACAATGCCAAGACCAAAAATCGCAACATAAAAATTTCGAGAAAGCTTTGCGGGTTCTACGTTCCCGTTTGTATGAACTCGAATTGCGCAAGAAGAAGGAGGAGGAGGCTAAAATTCGAAAGTCCCAGGTTTCCAGCGGTGACCGGTCGGCCAAAATCCGCACGTACAACTTTCCGCAGGGACGCGTAACCGATCATCGTATCGGATTGACATTGTACGACTTGCAAAATATTCTGAACGGGGATTTGGATAAAATTATCGAAGCCCTACGCATAGCCGATAACGCCGAAAAACTGAAGGCCGCAGGCCAAAACCTATAAAAATTACCATTTATGAAACGACAATTTTTTCTCATTTTGTTAATCCTGACCGGATTTTTTGCTTTTGCCCAAGAGGGTGAAGGCGGTATGTGGTTGCCCAATGAAATCGACCCGATGGTCCCCGATATGCAACGGATGGGATCACACCTGAAAGCCGATGATATTTGGGATACGTCCAAACCTTCGTTGAAAGACGCCGTCGTGCGTATCGACAACGGTTGTACGGCCGAATTTGTGTCCGGTAAAGGTTTGCTTTTTACCAACCATCATTGCGGCTATGAAGCCATTGCTTCCGTATCTACGGTAGAACACAATTATCTGAAAGACGGCTATTGGTCGAAATCCTTTGCCGAAGAAATCCCCGTTAAGGGTATGCAGATATCCGTTATCGATAATATCAAGGATGTTACCCAAGCTATTCTCCAAGGGGTTAATGATGATATGAAACCGTCCGAACGTCAATCGGTTATCGATAAAAATATCAATCAATATTTGAAACGCTTTCCCGAGAAAAAATTCAAACATTACGAAATTAAGCCGTTTTATAAAGGCAATAAATATTACCTGATCGAACGAACGACTTATCCCGATGTGCGTTTTGTGGCCACGCCGCCGGCATCCGTAGGAAAATTCGGCGGAGATACCGATAACTGGATGTGGCCGCGTCATACGGGTGATTTCTCTATTTTCCGCGTTTATGCCGGTCCTCACAACGAGCCTGCCGAGTATTCCAAGCGAAACAAGCCCTATCGTCCCAAGAAATTCTTGAAAATCAATATGAACGGGGTGAACGTGAACGACTTTACGATGGTGATGGGATTTCCCGGAAGTACCGATGAATATTTGACCTCTTATGCCATCAAGCAAGTGCAGGATGTCCGCGATCCCGTACGCGAAAAAGTGCGTGAAAAAACTTTGGATATCCTGAAAAAACATATGAAAGAGAGTGAAGCGCTCCGCCTGAAGCTTGCGGCAAAATTTGCGCACCTGGCCAATTATTGGAAATTTTTCATCGGTGAAAGTCGCGGTTTGAAAAAATTCCACGCCGTTGAGGCCAAGGAAAAATACGAACGCGAATTTCAAAAACGTATCGACGCCAATCCGGAATGGAAAGCTAAATACGGCAATTTGCTTCCGCAATTGAAAAAACTGTACAACCAAATCGAAAAATACCAGGCGGCAACGGATATACACAATGAAATTTTCTACCGTAATATCGATTTGACGATTGCTTACGCTTATATTCGCAGCTTGTTGATGGAAGTGTCGTCGGACAAAAATGCCTTGAAAGAGAAACGTGACGAATATAAAAAGGATTTGCGGGAAGAGGTCTATAAATCCTTTGATCCGCAAACGGACAAAGAGGTTTTCATAGCCTTGATGAAACATTATCTGCAAGTAATTCCCAAAGAGTTTATCAGCCCGGATTTTGCCAAGCTAATGAAAGAACGCGGTGTGGAAAACGTGGCGGAACTGATTTATTCGAAATCGATTTTTGCTCATCCGGACGAATTGATGAAGTTATTGGATGCTTCGCCCAAAAAATTCGTCAAAACAGTCACGAATGATATCGGTTTTGCCGTATTGTACGCGCAAGAACTCTATTTTCATAATAAAGTCAGCAACTATTATTATCAGCTGAAAGATCAAATCAATGAACTGATGCGCAAATATATGAAAGCGCAAATGCTGGCTTTCCCCGAGAAAAATTTCCCGCCGGATGCCAACTTTACGATGCGTGTTTCCTACGGAAAAGTCAGGGGATATCAGCCCAGAGACGCCGTTTATTACAAGCCTTTTTCGCACCTCTACGGCGTAATGGAAAAATATATTCCGGGCGACGACGAATTTGACGTGCCGCAAAAATTAATCGATTTGTACAAGAAAAAAGACTACGGCCCTTACGCCAATTTCGACGGAACAATGGTGGTGGATTTTCTGGCGACAAACCATATCACCGGCGGAAATTCCGGAAGCCCCGTCCTCGATGCCGACGGAAATCTGATCGGTCTGGCTTTCGACGGCGTTTGGGAAGGATTGATGGAAGATTTGTATTACCGGAACGAAATTTCCCGCAGCATTATGGTGGATATCCGCTATGTGCTTTTCATTATCGATAAATTGGGAAATGACAAACACCTTATACAAGAATTGACATTTGCCAAAAAGAAAAAACCGGCTGCCAAAATCAAAGATAAACCCGTAGCGCCGGTGATGCATTAATTGCCGCCGGGATTTTTAGGATTTTTATGCGTCGATTAAAGTAAAGGCTTATGAAGAGAACGGTTTGGCGATTGACCGGATGGCTGTTTCTTATAGTCCTGCTGGCCGGTTGCCACAGGGAAAATCCTTGGAATCCCGATGTATCGAAGGTTCCCGTGAAAATCGATATTGTCCGTTTCGATACGATGTTTTACGGGGCAAAGCCGGAAAAACTGCCCTTGCTAAAAAAACGCTTTCCTTATCTTTTTCCAGAAGGAGTGCCCGATTCGTTATGGGTTAAAAAGATGACGGACAGCCTGAATTTGGATTTGAAAACACAAGTGGACAGCGTTTTTCCCGATAATAGCAAGATAGAGGGGCAGTTGGTCGAATTGTATAAGCATATCAAATATTATTTTCCCCGCGAAAAAGTGCCGCGCGTGATAACGATGTATTCCGATTGGGATTATATGAAGCGCGTTTTCCTGGCGGATTCGCTGGCTTTTTTGTTCCCGGACAATTTTTTGGGAAGGGACAATCGTATCTATGCTTCCATTCCCGCGTATATTCGCCATTGGATGACCCCGGATCACATTGCAGTCGATTGGGCCGGAAAATGGGCGACAAAAAGGGTTCCGCCCCCGAAAACCAATGCTTTTCTGGATAAGATGATTTATCACGGGAAAATTTTGTTCTTGCAAAAAGTGTTGGTGCCGTCGAAACCGGATTCGGTCATTATCGGATATACCTCGAAAAAATGGGAATGGGCCAGGCAAAACGAAAAAGACGTATGGTTGTATTTTCTCGATAACAAATTATTATACAGTACCGATCCGAAATTGGATTCGCGGTTTTTGGACTTGGCGCCGTTTTCCAAATTTTATACGGGCGTGGATAACGAATCGGCGGGAATGATAGGGCGGTATATCGGATGGCAAATTGTGCGGAAATATATGGACAGGACCGGCGCCGATTTGCCTGCACTGATGCGT
Organism: uncultured Flavobacteriaceae bacterium; assembly: GCA_964446985.1. Lineage (GTDB taxonomy): Bacteria > Bacteroidota > Bacteroidia > Flavobacteriales > Flavobacteriaceae > JAADED01. The sequence continues at coordinate 1,851 of CAYUQW010000041.1, read as the reverse complement.
GCTCCGGCTGAGGAAATTTTCAGGAAATCAAAATATAAACCGTAGAAAAACGAATATATGGCTATAAAACACAGAAGCAAAGTAATTATCGAAGTGGGTTTGGACGAAAACCGTATTCCCGAAGAAATCAAATGGACGGCTACCGACGCGGGGGTTTCCGGCGAACCTGCCGAAGCCTTTTTGTTGTCGGTATGGAACGACCGGACCAAAGAAACCTTGCGCTTGGATTTGTGGACCAAAGAGATGAAATTGTTCGAGATGCAATATTTCGTTTGGCAAACGATCAAATCATTGGCCGAAACCTACCGCAAAGCCACTATGGACGATAAAATGGCCGATACCATTTTGGATTTGGCCGATTATATGGAGGAAAAATTGGAATTGAAAAAAGGGCCGCAAGACCGTTGACAATGTTCGATTACTCCGGCGAAACGGCTTCCGCAGCGAAAATCATTCCTTACCGCTTGGTGTTCAAACGTCCGGCCGGAACTTCCCGTGGCGTTTTGTATCACAAGGATACCTGGTTTTTGATTATCGAAAAAGACGGCCGCAAAGGGGTGGGGGAAGTGGCGATGTTCCGCGGATTAAGTGCCGAAGAACATAAGGGTTTTGACGAAAAATTGCAGTGGGTCGAAAAAAATATTTTTCTGCCTGCGGAGATAATTTTCAAGGAACTCCAAGGCTTCCCGTCGATTATTTTCGGGCTGGAACAAGCGCTTTTGTCCTTGCATTCGGATGAGCCTTTTCTTTTGTTCCCTTCTGCATTTACACAAGGAGAGCAAGGAATTCCCATAAACGGCCTTATTTGGATGGGCGATAAGGATTTTATGCTGCGTCAGATTGACGAAAAAATACGGGCGGGTTTCGGTGTTATTAAAATGAAAATCGGCGCGATTGATTTTGAAACGGAATTGGAGATTTTGGCTTATATCAGGCAACATTACGGTCATAAGGATTTGGAAATACGCGTGGATGCCAACGGGGCTTTTTCACCGGCGGAGGCATTGGAAAAATTGGAACGTTTGGCGGAATTCGACGTGCATTCCGTAGAGCAACCGATACGTCCCGGACAATGGGAAGAAATGGCACGATTGTGTGAATTGTCGCCCGTGCCCGTGGCTTTGGACGAGGAACTGATCGGTTATACGGGAGACAAACGCCGGTTTTTGGAAGTTATCCGGCCGCGGTATATTATCCTGAAACCGTCGTTGCACGGCGGAATGTCCGGTAGCGACGATTGGATTACAGCGGCGGAAAAAACCGGGGCGGGTTGGTGGATAACTTCGGCATTGGAAAGCAATGTCGGATTGAATGCGATAGCCCAATACACTTGGTTTAAGGGTGTGAACAGGCCGCAAGGTTTGGGAACGGGCGGCTTGTTTACCAATAACATTGCTTCGCCTTTGGAAGTGAGCGGAGGCGCGCTGCATTACCGGCCGGAGAGGCAATGGCAATTTCCGTGGCTATGAACAGCTTGCATTCGTCTTTTCGCTTAAACGGCCGTTCTTTTGCCGGTGTGGAGGAATTGCTGCGATACGTTGAAAAATATTATCCTGCACACGCGGAGTTCTTGTCCCGCTGGTTTGACGAACGTCCCGAAATAGAATTGAAAACTTCCGGTTCGACGGGAAAGCCGAAAAAAATCCTTTTTCCGAAGGAAAAAGCGATTTTGAGCGCACGCCGTACAGGCTCGTTTTTCGATTTGCCGGCGGCAAGCAAGGTTTTGTTGATGTTGTCACCTGAATTTGTCGCCGGAAAAATGATGTGGATAAGGGCGTTGACCTTGGGTTGGCATTTGGATATTTTTTTTGAAAGCGCCGGAAGTATGCAAAAAAATTACGATTTTTCCGC
>CAYUQW010000040.1:0-10372 GCA_964446985.1 uncultured Flavobacteriaceae bacterium | reverse complement strand
TACATTATGCTATCATCTCACCGACAATAATCTTATCGGCTCCTTTACTCAATTGGAATAACATCAACGAATCGAATAACAGGTTAATTCCTACATACAATCCCAACAACCAGGAAGAAGCCAACGGATTGGGCGCATAAGCCAAAAATATGACGCCGAGAATCGTGCTGATCAAACCGTTTAAAACGGCCCAAGCCTTATTGACTGCGGGTTTAAGCGTAAAAGCCAGGGTAAAGCTGAGGACTGCATCCACAAAAAGATATACGGCAACCAATACCGCCAAAGCGGATGCACCCGCAAACGGATTAAGTACCATCAACAAACCCACGACAACAAGCAATAAAGCTTTTAACCAGCCCAAAACACTTTTCGGCTGCAACTTGTAGGTAACAAATCCCGTATAAAGCCCCAGGAAAAAGAGGAGCCATCCGACGAAGACCGATACGGTCATTCCCCAAAAAGCGGGCAAAAATATACCCACCAATCCCAATAAAAGGAAGGCAATAGCCAAACGTTTGGTGTGTACCACATAACTTTGATAAAATTCTTTTCTTTCGGGATAATTAATCATAATCGTAATTTTTTTGGTTTCAAAATAAAAATACGACATATCATCCGGCAAAGTCAATAGCATTAACACAAGAAGCGATAATTTTTTGGATAATTTAACCTATTAACTTAATTTTAAATCAAAGACAAATGCGCAAAATCAGTTCGAAACTCTTTTTTGTCATGAAAAAAAAGATTATATTTGTATTAATTAATGATTGACTATAAAGCTAATTACCGGGAAACATTACGCCATATGCGAAGGGAATATACCGATAAGGAACTACTGGAAGCGCTGAAAAAACATTTCGGTTTCAGCCAATTTCGCGGCTTGCAGAAAGAAGTCATCAAAAGCATCCTGGCCGGGCATAACACCATGGCTATTATGCCTACGGGAGGCGGAAAATCCTTAACATATCAATTGCCCGCACTTATGCAGGACGGTTTGGCCATTGTCGTATCCCCGTTAATCGCTTTGATGAAAAACCAAGTGGATGCGATGCGCGGTATTTCCGTCGAAAAAGGCATTGCCCACGTATTGAATTCCCTATTGAATAAAGGTGAAATAAGGCAAGTTAAAGACGATATCCTGCAAGGCAAGACCAAATTGTTGTATATGGCGCCGGAATCACTCAACAAGCAGGAGAACATTGATTTCCTCCGGCAGGCAAATGTTTCCTTCATAGCCGTGGACGAAGCGCACTGTATTTCCGAATGGGGACACGATTTCCGGCCCGAATACCGCAACCTGCGAAATATTATCAACCGCATCAATCCGGAAATGCCCGTGATGGCACTGACCGCCACCGCAACGCCTAAAACCCAGGACGACATCTTGAAAAACCTGGAAATTCCCGATGCCAATGTCTTCAAAGACTCCTTCAACAGGCCCAACCTTTTCTATGAAGTCGTTCCGAAAACCAAAGAAATCGATAAGGAAATCGTCAAATTTATCCGTCAACGCCAAGGACAATCGGGCATCATCTATGCGTTAAGCCGCAAAACCGTGGAAGAATTGGCACAGTTCCTTCAAATAAACGACATCAAAGCCGTTCCCTATCACGCCGGACTGAATGCCAAAACCCGCGCCAAGCATCAGGATATGTTCCTGCAAGAAGATGCCGATGTGGTGGTGGCAACCATCGCTTTCGGAATGGGTATCGATAAGCCCGATGTTCGCTATGTCATTCACTACGATATTCCCAAAAGTCTCGAAAGTTATTATCAGGAAACCGGACGTGCCGGACGCGACGGAGAATATGCCCACTGCTTGGCCTTCTATTCCTATAAAGACATCGAAAAATTGGAAAAATTCCTCTTTTCCGAAAAACAAAGTCACGAACGGGAAATCGGTTTAGCCTTGCTCAACGAAGTGGTGGCCTATGCGGAGACATCCATCTCCCGCAGACAATTCCTCCTCGATTACTTCGGCGAACCCTTCGACCCGGCAAAAGATCCGGGCGGCGATATGGACGATAACGTAAGAAATCCCAAACCCAAAATCGAAGCCAAAGACGACGCCCTGAAAGTGCTCGATTTGATTGCCAATGTCCGGGGAAATTACAAAATAAACGATGTGGTAAAAATTTTCACCGGCAATGAAAATGCATTGATCAAATCACACCGGAAACATCTCGACAAATATTTCGGCACAGGAAAAGACAAAGAAGCATCTTACTGGCACGCCCTTATCCGGCATATGCTTATCCATAAATTATTGCTCAAGCAGATAGAAAATTTCGGCGTTCTGCAAATCACCGACAAAGGAAGGGAATTTATGCAACATCCGGTATCGTTTATGATAACCGAAAACCATAAATTCAACGAAGACACCCGGCCGGCCGTCAGAATGAAACAATCCCACGGTGCCGACGAAGTGCTACTGAAAATGTTGAAGGATTTACGTAAAGACATCGCCAAAAAACAAGGTATTCCCACCTATGTTATTTTCCAGGAAGCCTCCTTGGAGGATATGGCCATCAAATTCCCGATTACCATTGAAGAAATGACGCGTATTCACGGTGTAGGCGAAGGAAAAGCACGAAAATACGGCAAACCTTTTATCGAATTGATAAAAAAATATGTCGAAGAAAACGATATTATCCGCCCGGAAGATATCGTGATTAAATCTTCCCCCAAACGTTCGGCGCTGAAAGTTTTTATCATCCAAAGCACCGACCGGAAGATTCCGCTCGACGAGATTATGCACGCCAAAGGACTGACGATGGACGAATTGCTCAAAGAGATGGAACAATTGGTATATATGGGCACCAAACTCAATATCGACTACATCATCGAAGACATTTTCGACGAAGAACAAATCGAAGAATTACACGATTATTTTATGGAAGCCGAACGCGATAAGATCAGCGATGCCCTGGAAGAATTCGGTGACGAATACGACGAAGAGGAATTGCGCCTTTTCAGAATTAAATTTATTAGCGAAATGGCCAATTAGCACTTCAAGAGACGGTTTAATATTTTCTTGTTTCATATTGTAAATCAAGGCTATACAAATTCTTTAAATTTTAATGCAAGCTTTTTTGTAACCAAACGGGAAAACTTACGTATATATAGGTGAAACCAAACCTAAACCGTATGCGTCAGCTAAAAATCACCAAACAAGTTACCAACCGCGAAACCGCTTCCTTGGACAAGTATTTGCAAGAAATTGCCAAGGTGGATTTGATCACTGCCGATGAAGAAGTGGAATTGGCCCAAAAAATCAAGGCAGGTGACAAAGAAGCCTTGGAAAAATTGGTCAAAGCCAATTTGCGATTTGTGGTCTCCGTGGCCAAGCAATATCAAAACCAAGGTCTTTCCCTTCCCGACCTTATCAATGAAGGCAATATGGGCCTGATCAAAGCCGCCAAGCGTTTCGACGAAACCCGCGGATTTAAATTTATCTCTTATGCCGTATGGTGGATTCGCCAATCCATTCTCCAAGCTTTGGCCGAACAATCGCGTATTGTACGTTTACCCTTGAACAAAATCGGATCCATTAATAAAATCAATAAGGCTTATGCCAAATTGGAACAACAGTTGGAACGGCCGCCTTCGCTCGAAGAACTGGCCGATGAATTGGAAATGAGCGTTAATGACGTCAAAGAATCGTTGAAAAACGCCGGACGACACATTTCGATGGACGCACCTTTGGTGGAAGGAGAAGATGCCAATCTCTACGACGTTTTGCGCGCGGGAGATATGCCCCACCCCGATAAAGAACTGATGCAGGAATCTTTGCGTATCGAAATCGAAAGGGCTTTGAAAACCCTTAGCCAACGCGAAGCCGACGTGATCAAACTCTACTACGGACTCAACGGAAACCATCCGATGACCTTGGAAGAAATAGGTGAAACTTTCGGCCTGACACGCGAACGCGTCCGTCAAATCAAAGAAAAGGCCATTCGACGGCTGAAACACACCACGCGAAGTAAAATTCTCAAACAATACCTCGGATAAAAACGTAAATCCCTGCTCCGGCGGGGATTTTTTTGTAATAAACAAATCTTTCCGGGATTATTAATTCCTTGCATTGTTATCGTTGGCCGGCGGTCAAACCATATTTTCCGTATTTTTGGAAATGATGAACGAACCGGAATATTTTGTCGATGTCGTCATTCCCCTGGCGGTGGAAGGAACTTATACCTACCATTGCCGAAAAAAGGATTTCGACCGTATCCAAAAAGGTATCCGTGTTGCCGTCCCCTTCGGAAAACATCAGGTACAAACCGGTATTGTCTATAACAAACACAGAAGCACGCCCCCCTACGAAACCAAATCCGTTTACCAAATTATCGACGATAAGCCGGTGATAAGCGAGCGGGCTTGGGAATTGTACGAATTTATCGCCGGATATTACTTAACGCCGCTCGGCCAAGTCATCCGGACGGCACTTCCGCATTCTTTTTTTCTGGAAAGCCGTACTTTCTTAAAGCTGAATGACGAAGCGACATACAACAAAGAACAATTACCGGACGATGCCTGGTTGATTGTCGAAGCATTGGAAAAAAATCAAGTGCTGAGTGTCGAAGAAATCGGGAAAATCACCGGAAACCGGCAAAAGGGGCTGAAAACCTATTTTCAATTACTGGAAGACGGTATCGTTGAAATCCATATCTCCATACGCGAACGCTATAAACCCAAATTCGAAACCTATCTCCTGCCCGCTTCCGAAGAGAAACAACTGAAAGATTTCCTCAACGATATCTCCGAAAGGGCCTATAAACAACGCGAATTATTGCTGTTTTTCTTCAAACAATATTTTCCGGCAAAAAAGCCGGTGAACAAGAAAATCCTATTGCAGTCTTATAGCGGTAGCCTGATTAAAGCGCTTGTGGACAAAGGTATTCTGAAAGAAATTCGTGTGGCGGCCGACCGGCAGATTTTCGATGAAGTGGCGGAGGAAAACATACAATTAAACCCCGCACAACAAAACGCGATCAAACAGATACAATCGGCCTTTGAAAAAGGCAAACCGGTTCTTCTGCACGGCATTACGGCCAGCGGGAAAACCGAAATATATATGAAATTGATGGAAAAAGTGCTGGAAAACGGCGGGAAAGTGCTGTTTCTCGTTCCGGAAATTGCGCTTACGACCCAATTGATTTTGCGTTTACGTAAAAAATTCAACCGGCACATCTCGGTTTATCATTCCAAATATTCCCTCAACGAACGACACGAAATATGGCGTAACGTATTAAATCATTCGACCAAAACGGATATCATCCTCGGCACGCGTTCGGCTTTGTTTCTGCCCTACTCGCATTTGGATCTTATCATTGTCGATGAAGAACACGACGAAGCCTACAAGGAATTTTTTCATCAGCCTTTTTACCAGGCACGCGATATGGCTTTGGTTTTATCTCGGATACATCAAGCGCATATCGTACTGGGAACGGCCACGCCGTCCGTGGAAAGCTACCGCAATGCCGAAACAGGCAAATATGCATTGGTGGAAATATTCGAACGGCACCACCAAACCCCCGAGCCGGAGCAAATTCTGGTCAATCTTGCCGAACATTACAAACAAAATAAAGTCCGCGGACATTTCAGCCGCGATGTTTTGGATGCCGTCAAACAGGTTTTGGACGAAGGACGTCAAGTCTTGGTATTCCTCAACAGGCGCGGTTATGCTCCCGTTGTCGAGTGCAAAAACTGCGGACATATCGATATGTGCCCCAATTGTTCCGTCAGCCTTACCTACCATCGCCAAACCGAAAAACTCACTTGCCATTATTGCGGATACAGTATCCCGATGACCGGCGTTTGTCGTGCATGCGGAAGTAACGATTTGGAACTCCACGGAACGGGAACCCAACAAATAGCCGCCGAATTGGCCGAATATTTTCCGGACATTCCCGTCGGACGTATGGATGCCGACACCACCGGAAAAAAAGACGGACACAGCCGTATTATCAACCGCTTCGAAACGGGCGAATACCGTATTTTGGTCGGGACGCAAATGATTACCAAAGGCTTGGACTTCGGCAACGTATCGCTGGTTGTGGTCGTCAATGCCGATCGTATGCTGCACTATCCCGATTTCCGCGCCAACGAAAGGGCTTTTCAAATGCTTACCCAAGTGGCGGGACGAACCGGCCGCCGTGAAAGACGGGACCGCATAATGATACAGACCTATCAACCCGGACACCCGGTATTGCAATTCGTATTGCGGAAAGATTACCAAGGATTTTACCGGCACGAAATAAGCGAACGCCGTCAATTCCGTTATCCGCCTTTTAACCGCTTGGTAAAATTGGAATTCAAAGCCAGAAATCCCCAATTGCTCAACGAAGCTTCCGAATGGCTGGCAAAGGCTTTACGTTATTATTTCCCCGACGTTTTGGGCCCGTCGGACCCTGCCGTCTTTCGCATAAAAACCTATTACCTCAAAGAAATTTTAATCAAACTTCCGGCGGATAAATCCTTGAAAAAGTCCAAAACGATTATCGGCAAATTGATCAAAAAATACAAAGCAATCGCCAAATTCCGCTCCGTCCGGCTGGCCGTCAATCCCGATCCGTAGGAAACCTGACGAATTCCGTTGGAAATAACCGGATTTTTATGCAATTTTAATCTGAAATGGAAAACCTTACCGGCATATTATCCAAAGATTTAATCGCATTCCTTATAACTCTGGCGCTAGCATTATTGCTGGGATTGGAACAACGCGTTCATCATTATGACGAACCGAAAGAAAGCCTTTTCGGTACCGACCGGACTTTTGCACTGTTGGGCATTGCCGGATTTGTTTTCTGGAAAATAAACCCTTATGTGCCGGGAATTTTTTTGGCGGGAAACCTCCTGACAGGCTTATTGGCAGGTATTTATTATCTCCAACGAACCAAAATTCAACAAAAATTCGGTGCCACCTCGATTATTGCCGCACTGATTACCTTTAATTTGGCACCGCTGGTCTATCTGTACCATTATTGGCTGGCCGTATTGGTTAGCGTTTCCGTTTTACTGCTCATTCAGGCCAAGACGGAATTACGTTCCCTGGCCGGAAAATTCAACGACAGGGAATTCATCGTATTGTCGGAATTTTTGATTATCAGCGCCGTCATTCTTCCCCTGCTTCCCGATAAAATCATTTTTCCCGCCATTCCCGTTACGCCTTTCAAATTTTGGCTGGCGGTTGTTGCCGTATCCGGATTGTCCTATTTCAGTTATATTCTGAAAAAATTTATTTTCCCCGGAAACAACCTGATCCTCACGGGAATTCTCGGCGGTTTATACAGCAGCACCGCCACGACAATCGTTTTAGCAAAAAAGTCGAAGGACGAAAACGAAAATCCGGGCATAACGGCGTCCGCTATCGTTTTTGCTACGGGAATGATGTTTGTCCGGATATGGATTTTGGCATTTATTTTCAACCGGCAATTGGCCTATCAATTGCTCCCGCTGTTGATTTTACTTACAGCGGTTGATTTTATCTCCGGCTATTTGCTGTATCGCAAGCATCGTTCCGAACCGGCATCGTCCGGCGAAATCACCAAGACAAAAAACCCTTTGGAATTAAAAACCGCCTTTACTTTCGCTTTGATTTTCGTCGCTTTTACCGTCCTGACCCATTGGATTATACAACATTACGGCGTCCACGGTATTGAAATTTTCTCCCTTTTTGCCGGCATTACCGATATCGATCCTTATTTGCTGGGAATTTTTGCGGGAAAATTCGATATGCCCGATAATCTTTTGCTCACTGCTACGATTATTGCTTTCACATCCAACAATTTGATGAAGTGGATCTACGTGTGGATTTTCGGAAACAAAAAAACGGGACGCCTCGTTAGCATCCCGTTCTTAATCTTGATTATCCTTGCCCTTGCAGGCATTTCGTTAATCTAACTGTTCCATCCTGTCGATCGTTTCCATAAAAATATCCCGCAATCTGTGTTCCGATAATATCCGGATCAAAGCATCGACAGGTATCAGATTTTCCCGTTTGAGCATATACGCCGTCGCCAAAAGCGCCAAACTTTTACGGTTCACCAGCGATGAAAAAGGTTTTACCACCGTTTCCCGTGCCGGCAATTCGACTTTTCCGTTCAATTTCTCATCCAAATACACCTTTGTTTCCGGCCGTATGCGATCTTTGACTTTTTCCAATCCGTCTTCGGTAACAATAACGGCCAAATCGGGATTATCCAAGCCGGTATAATTGATCGGATTTTTGTCCATTATCACTTCCGCTACCGAAAAACCGGTGCCAACCGTAATGGGATATTCCCCTTTCATCGTCGCGTGCAAGCCCGACAACATACCGGCCTGTGCCAAAAACTTTCCTACGGACTGAACACCACCGCCGGCCGAACCGGCAATCAGGAAACCTTCACGTTGCGAAATGTTATTCGAAAAAGCCGGTTCGATGAATGCCTGTTTATCAAACAAGGAACGCGTCTCTTTCGGAACGATTTTCGTAGCGGGGCGGTCGTTTTCAAACTCCTCTTCTTCGTCCGTAACGGCCAACAATTCCGGCAATTTCTTAAATGCATACGAGGTGCATAACGATGCGATTTCGATCAATGAAAAACCGTCGGTTTCGATGGCTTTTTTGAGATACTTTTTGATATTTTTCGGATTATTTACCCGGACGGCATAACGCGCACCGCTGGCATAAGCCAATTTCACAACGTCAAAAGCCGGGATATCTTTCTCAAAATCAATAATTTCCTTGAATTTGGGCGTGGACAACCCGCTGATTTGTCCGCCGGTCATACCGTAGAGCAGATTGTTCAACAAAATCAATGTCATATTCACATTCCGGCGCGCATCTTCCAGAATATGTTGCAATCCGATGGTTGCCCCGCCGTCACCGATAAAAGCAATGGTCTTCTTACCCTTTTTTTGGTTTAACCCCATAGCAACGCCAAGCCCCAAAGCCGGCGACCGTCCGTGCAAACCGTGAATGGTATGCGTGTTGAAAAGCGGATCGATCAAGCCGCTACATCCGATATCGCTAATAATGGCAACATCCTTCGGTTTATAACCCAATTCCTTCAGGACGGCTGCCAACTGATTGACACTAATCCCGTGTCCGCAACCGGGACAAAACGGAAATTTTTTTCCCGTAAGAATTTTATCTGTTGTGGCTATTGTTGTCATAATCCTTAATTTAAATGTTTGAAACGGCATCTACAATTTCCCCGGGCGTAATCATACTTCCCATTTTGTTAACGCTCCGGATATTTTCAGGCACATTTTTGCCAAATAAAATTTCTTTCATTTGACCGGTCAGGTTTTCTTCCGCCAAAACTACGTGATCATAGCGGTTGATTATGTCAAATATTTTATCGTGAACAGGCAAAAGCGTTGTCGGAATGAACAAATCCACGTTTTCACCCTTGTCACGCAGGATTTTCAATGCATCCCGCGCCGCATCCGACGTTATGCCCCACGTCATAATCAGTTTGCGCGCGCCTTCGGTTTCATCCAAATGATACGTAAACAAATCGTCGATATTTTGTTCGAATTTTTCCAACAATCGCTTCGTATTGGCCATAGCCGCCGGATCGGCTTTCCGGATATTTCCTTCGGCATCGTGCGTCGAAGCCGTAAAACGTGTCAAATATTCGTCGTCTCCCAGAGGAACAAAAGCAGGCGTCAGATTTTCTTCCGGCTTGTAAGGTTTGAATTCCCCTGTAATCTTCCTGTGATGCTTATGTCGAGGCAGAGGTTTCAAACGGCTTATATCAAAACTTTTCTGATACATCACCATTTCCTTGGATGTCAGCAGAAAAACAGGTGTCCGGTATTTCAAAGCCGTTTCCACGGCCTTATTGCTCAGCGTCCACAAATCTTCAAATGACGAAGGCGAGAACACCGGTACGGAAAAACCGCCCGAAATAATTCCGTTGAGCAATTTCAGGTCACCTTGCGCCCCCGTCGTAGCCGACCCCGTGCTGGGACCCATACGCTGCGTTATCACAATCACCATCGGCAATTCCATGGCAAAAGCCATATTGATACTCTCCACCATTAATGCTATACCCGGAAATGCACTGGACGTAACCGGCACTTTCCCCGTGGCCGACAATCCCGCCATCCATTGAAGCGTGGATATTTCGTCCGGCGCAGGCAAAAATACAGGCATCCGTTCCTTGGCATAACGGTATAACCAGTTGGACGGTGTAATCGGATAACCCACAAAAACATCGGCACCCGATTGCGCCAACGCCTCTATGATAATCTTCGAGCCGTCTATGAAAGTATGTTTAACTGAAGCTGTCATTACATATAGATTAAAATTGAATTGGGACAAATGTATAAAAATTGTTTTAATACAAATGCGCCCGATACCTTTTTTATAAATGATCGA